>NZ_BAABKN010000020.1:0-5152 GCF_039543845.1 Nocardioides endophyticus
CCTCTACCGGCTCCTCGAAAGTGGGGCCCCAACTGCTTGACGAACCATAGGAGCGTCGCGTCGTCGCCGCTGGCCGCGATCAGCGCAGGCGGCTTGACCAACGAGGGCGCTGAACCCTTAATCGAGGCCGCGGCCGTTGTCAGGCACCCGCTCCTCAGTTGTTTCATGGAGTGCACCAAACGGCACGTGAACCGAGAGCGCTGAGGTGGAAGTTGAGGCGAGGTGACCCTGTTGATCGTCGAAATAGATCTGCGGTCGCAGCACGCTGGTCACCGCTCCCGGGCTGCCGCTCGCCGCAGCGGGTTAGAGGCCGAGCTCGTGCGGCGAGATGTCACGGCCGAAATAGGCCAGCGGTGCCCAGTCCGCCGGGTCGGCGAATGGGACTGCACCGTCAGGAAACGCTGCAATGGACTTCGTCAATCTTCGTCGGAGGTCTTCGGTCATGCCGACCGCCGACGCGAGGCCCTCGATCCAAGGACGCAGCTCGCCCGCCGTGACCCCGCGAAGCCACCTCCGGGACCGACTGAGCGCCTGACTGCACTCAAGACCGTCGACCGAGACGAGCTGCGCGAACTTCGCGAGTGCGATGAGTGCAACGCTGTCGCGTAGCGGCCAAAACGACGCTACGACGCCGGTGAAGCCCAGGGAGAGAAGCGCTGCGTGCACGCCGATGGACTCGTCCGGTAGCGAGGTGGCGATCTGTCCAGAGGAACACGCGTTAAGGACGGCGAGTTTGCGTGGTCGCCGAGGGTAGGCAGCGAGCTCTCCAGCGGAGAGGATGCCGTCGTCGAGAACAAGTCCGGATCCAAGGTCGCGAGCGTGTAGAGCATGTCCTGACATGAAGCACAACGCAGCGTCGGTGAGAGCGCTCCCGACCTCATGCATTTTCAATGGTACGAATTGCGCTCGATCCCTCAGCAGGTAGTGATTCAAGACGAGTTCGTCGCCCTCTACATAGCTGAGGTCCAAGCCGGAGCTGATGGCTGCGAACGCTCCGCGCGCGGGCGGCGTGCCGGCGTCGTCGGGGCGTCGCATGGACGTCGAGTACCGGAGGTTGTAGTGCTCGTCGAGCCACCCCGACTCGCTGTCGCCCGCGGCGTGCAACGGAAGTATCCCGACTCGTCCAACGGCGACGACGGTGAGGGTGTCCACCTCGCGATGGAGATCGTCGAACGCCTGGAGGATGGGTCGTGCGAACACGGAGTGCAGGCTTCGCGCTAGGGCCTGGATGCTGGTTCGGCGTTCGAGAAGGGCCTCGACGCTCGCGCTGACGAATCGGTCCGTCAGACCAGGCAGAGCCACACGCGCCGAGGTTCGGTCCTCGAACAGCAGGAGGGCCATGCCCTCTTGCTCGCCTGCCATGACGTAGGCCGCGCATTCGCCTGGATCAAGGCGAGAGGCGAGTTCCACCGAGGACGGTGCCATCGCGAACGACGGTGCTCCGTTCCGGCGGATGGTTTCGATCGCCGCGACGAGTGCATCGCCCGCCTGCACCGCCGCCGCCTCCGTGCCGATGCCGATGCCGATGCCCTCTTGGACTCGGGTGTAGGAAGCGGCCGCCTGTTGGTACTGAAGAGTCACGGCTTCGGAGAGTCCTTGAGGCGCAGGCGGTGCTGCGAACGACGTCATGAGGGTTCCTCGCGAAGCCTCGATGGTGGTGATCGCGTCATCTATATGCCCGCTCTCGCCAAGCCGTAGCGGAGCGTGGGCGAGGAGCTTGTGACCTTGTTTCACGGCCCACAGCCGCCGGGACGGGTGGGCGAAGGTGTACCTCACCGTGTGCCACACGTCGTCGACGACTCTGCGTAGTTCTGCCACCGCGTCTGGACCCGTCCAGGTCTCGGCCGCCGAGGCACCGATCGCAGGTGCAAGGGCGTGTCCGTAATTGTAGATCGCCTGAAGGTAGGTCGTGCTGCCGCGGTGGGTGACTGCTAGGGCCTCTCGATGCGTCGCGAGGGCTTGGGCATATTCAGTCGAGTCGGGTCGATCCTCGTAGACATCCGAGGTGACCGTGGCGAGATTCGTCAAATGATTGGCACGGTCTGGACTCCCGACCGGTGCGGCGTCCACGGCCTGCTGCTGCAGTCGAATCGCTTCGTGAGCGGCCTGGTCGGGTGCGTTCGCCAGCCTCCAACTCTCGAAGAGGGCCCCGGATAAGTTGGTGAAATAGATGGGGCGAGAGGGGTCGTCGGGTGAGCTCATCGCGATCGCGTCTCGCCCGAGAGCGACCGCTTCGGTCAATGCCTCGGCAGGCAACTCGCGCCAGTTGACCGCTGCGGTGATCTTGCCCGCCAGGTTTCCGCGAAACGCCGCTTGTTGCGCGCTGCCGGAGGGCCCGACCATGACTGCCAGCCTTCCGAGAGCGACGGTCTCCTCAACTGCTTCGGGACCTAGGACTCCGGCGACGAGACCCTCGTAGAGTAGCCCGGATAGCGTGTCGGCCACGAACGCGATCGTCTCTGATCGCCCGTCGGCACCTGCACTGCCCGTCTCGAACGGCGGCGGTCCCTGCCCGGGGCGCCAGTCGCCCACGAGGGACTCGAGGTGACGCCGGAACTCGTCCAGGAGGTCAGTAAGAGTCTGCAGGTCGGCTCCCCTCATCATCGAGATGTGGGTCGACCTCGCATAGCTCAAGAGCAGATCAACGTAGTCCGAGTCGTCGGTGTCGATCTCGCGGAGGAGCCGACGGTAGATGCCGTTGGCTTCGCTCGGTCCCTCCGGTCCGATCTCCCCGTACTCGGCAGCTTCGACAAGCGCGACGGCGAGTTGGTGGCGGTACTCGATCCCGCGGCCACGAGATCTCAACAGAACGAGCGCCTTCCTGAAGTGAGCGATCGCGACGGACCATCGATCATGCGGTAGTGCGCCCATGCGGATCGCGGAGGCCAACCACAGGGCATGATTGAAGCTCGCCGCCGGATCGTCTCGTGTGTAGTCGGAGGAGACGAACTCTCGCATCGCGGGCTCGGCTCGGCCGACGTCCTCCACGTCGGCGTGGCCCGCTCGCGCAGCCTCCATGAGCCGGAACCCTCTCATCGCCGATGCTCTGAGTCGGCTCGGAGGGTCTGTCGTCCGGCGTAGGGCCTCGTCAGACAGTCGCAGCGCTTCGACGAGGTTCTCGGGCGGCAGTTCGCGCCACCCGACGGCGGCAGCAAGCGCATCGCCCAGGTCGTTCGCGATCTCCGCTCGAAGCTCGTCGGCGGTGTGAACGCGCCATGCCTGTCTGAAGAGGGATATCGCTCGATGCACTTCCTCGTGCGGCAGGTAGCCCTCTCTGATTGCCTCCATTCGGAGTCGGGCGGCGACCAGAGCGCTGGTGGCCGTGTCGACATCGAGCTCGTGCGCTCGGTCGGCGGCGTTCAGGCCGGGTTTGACGAGCCAGGATGCGCCGCGGTCTTGGGCTTGCTCGAGACACTCCAGGGCTGTGCCCAGGCAGAACTCGCCTCGCAGCGATCGTGGTTCGACTTTCCCCAGAACTGCGGCCCGCGCGAGTGTCACAGCCTCCAACTCGCTTCGAACTGACTCCACGTCGCGCGAAGCGACTGCGAGTGCGAGGCCGGCTCGATCCTCGAACCGGGCTACCACTGCGGCATTGAACGGGCCCACTTCAGCCGCCACGACGAGCACTCGGGCAGCACGGACCGCGACGGGTTCGGACAGCGCCTCGGCGAGAGCTGCCCATCGAGCCTGCGAGGAATCGGGGGAGATCTCCATCAATTCCCCGATGAGGTCGAATTCGACGTCGAAGAGTGCGGAGGCTGCTTGGATCGCCAGGCGCCCGAAGCGGTGAAACTGTCTTCGGCTCGCGCTCTGCGACGACGTCATCACCACGTCGATCAGTGTCGGTAGGAGCCAGTGCGCGCCGGTGCGCTCGATCTGCGTCCAAGCCGCCTCCAGGTCGGTCAAGAGACGCCGCTGCGCGCGCCTGGTCGAGGCGGTCGGCTCTAGCAACTCGGTCAGGAGCTGCAACTCGGGCTCGGCGAGGACAGGTCCGACCTCGCGGACACGTTCGAGTAGTCGAGCCAGCTCGGACTCGCCGCTTCGCTCCAAGTAGGCGATGACCTGATCGTCGGCGAGATCGGGGCGCTCTCGGATCTGCATCCATCGATCCGACCAGTCGCTCTCGCTCAACAGTCGTAGGCGCGCAAGAAGCGACTCGGGCATCGGGTGCAAGTCAGCGTCGTTGAAGGAGTCGACGATCTCGCGGTAGTCGTCCATCCTGATGAGAATTCGGGGGTCGGCCGGGTCTGGCCTACGGGGACGGGGGGCTGTCTGGCGAATCGCCGCCTGTCGAACCGCTATCCGCTGGGTCGTCGGGGGTGACGTCGCGGCAGATTCTGGCGAGGGCGTACTTGGCGAGGATCGCTCCAGCGGTGAAGCCGGCTGGACCACTAAGAAGCTCGCTGATGAGGTCAGCGATCGCACCTGCCTCTTCGGCCTTGTCCGTGATCGCACTGAGACGAGAATTGCCGCAAAGGTCGCTGCGTAGCTTGTCACGGTTGCGCTCGAACCAGTCGGATGCCCGGGCGCGTGCGTCGTCGAATCCACCGTCGCGCAGCGTCCCGTCCCCGCCGATGAGCTGGTCGCCCAGCCTGGCAAGAAGAGCGTCCTCGCTCTCGGTGATCAGGCTGGAGAGACTCGGGTCGTTTGGCATGTGCCGATTGAAGCAGCCTGTCGGGAGGTTGAGGCGGTTCTGAGGAAAGTTTCAGAGACGGTCGAAATCTTCGGCTTTGGGATCGTGTTGGGATGCAGGCACCTTGGACTACACAGGGCGCACCCAACCTGCGGAACACTACGGCTCACTGTCTCGCCGCTTGCGCCTACCACTCGATGTACGCCTGGCGGCTCTGTCTTCGTCTCGTGCTCATGACGCTGATCAACTCGCGCCAGACCGAGCCGAGTGGATAGGGGGCGCAGTCAGGTCAAAGCGGTCCTTAAGAAGCTGGACGTCAGCTCCCAATTCGCTGCGGTCGCTGTGGCCCGACAGGCCGGCTGGAGTGCACGGTAGTTCCGCTCGCTAGTTGAGACCACCTCGCGAAGCCTCCTGCTGGCCCACGGGCAACTCGCCTGTACGCCGGCGGCAGCGCCGATATGCGGCTACTAGACACTTCCCTGCAGGATCGGTGTCTGGCCAGACTCGGTCCAGGTGTCC
>NZ_BAABKN010000021.1:0-16565 GCF_039543845.1 Nocardioides endophyticus
CCTCACGTTGTTGGTGCTTGAGCGCTTGCCGCGGGGGCGGTCATTCCGCCGCCTGTCGGCGCCAGCCGAGTTACCGGATCTGTCGAGATGAGTGCGTTCCTGGGTGCGAACGGTTCCCAGCACTGACACGCTGGTGCCGTGCGTTCTGATGGGGCAGTGCTGCCCGACCTCGTTGAGACGGTAGTGCTGCATCGGTTGCTGCTCGTCCGGTCCGACGACCTCCCAGACCTGGCGGCTCGGTGGCTCGCCTCCGACCTCGTGGACACCGAGTCGGTGCGGCTGCTCGCGGGCCACGACCCACACGACCCTTGGGCACTGGAGCAACTACTTGCTGATTGCGTCGCTGAGGCGCAGACCCAGGTTCCAAGCGACCCTGCCGCCGTGCAACAGATCGCTGTCGACTGGGTGAGCAGCACTTGGCGGCAGACACAAGAAACCCGTTGGGCGGTCACAATGCTGGCCCGTCTTGGCGAGACCGATCCCGAGTTCGACCTCGGGCTGTTCATCGGCCTCGACGACGAGTGGAGTGGCGGTTGGGGAAGGCTTGACGCTGGTCTGAAAGAGGCCGCGAAACAGGAACTCGGGCGGTTACTCCACGGTGACGACGGTGCACCGCAAACGCACTGACATGCCGCGATGAGGTGCGTCTTAGCACCGCCAGGCGGGCCCCGGTCTCAACCTGAGGGCAGATGGCTGAGCGCATTAGATCAGCGGCCGAGCACCCTCTACGGAGTGCGCGAACCTCAGTTGCGACCGCCGACAACTGCTCCCCCGGATCCAATTTCGACCGTCGCCGAGACTCGCCAGTCCGAGCGGTAGGGATCGCCCCTGAGGGCGATGCGGAGCCTCACGAGTCGCTTGTAGTGGGCAGTGATCTCAAGGTCACCCTCCAACGAGCGCACGCACGTGATCCCGTCCAACCTCGCCAGTCCGACGCCAGGCTCTCGAAGAACTCAGCGAGGTCGACGAAACCCAACGCGTACACGTGCCGTGACGCCGACATCGTCTCGGCGCGCAATTCACACAACAGCTCGTCCGGTCGCAAGGCCCCCTCCTCTGCGGTGAGGATGAGCTTCTCCGACCCGTATCCGATGTTCGCAGGAGGCACAGGAACAGCCTGGCACCGGCAACTCAACTGCGCCGGCAGTCCTGGAAGTCGACGTCTGCGTCGCCCACGGCCCAGTGTCCCAGACCTGCGTCCTACCGCCGCGAGCGCGGCGCAGCGCTTGGCAATGAGACAGCTCGGCTCGGCCGTGTCCTTCTAGGCGCCAGGCTTCTTCTTCGGCGCCGGGTACGGAGTCTTGCCCTGGACGAGGGCGTCGGCGAGCTGCTCGATGCGCCGGGCGCGGGTCTCAGGGCGCACCGCGGTCTGGACGCGGTACAGGAATGCGAAGCGGCTCCGGCCGTCCAGCGCGGCGTAGACGTCGGTAAGGTCGCGCGCGGCCAGGGCGGCGGCGAGGTCGTCGGGCACCACTGCGGTGGCCGGGCTGTCGTAGGCGGCGTCCCAGCGGCCGTCCGCCTTCGCCCTTTCCACCTCGGCTTGGCCGGCGGGGCGCACCCGCCCCTCGGCGGTGAGGCGTTGGATGCGCTCGCGGTTGATCTTCGACCAGACGCTCCTGGCGCGCCTCGGGGTGAACCGCTGCACGTACCACTCGTCGTCGACTCGCCGGGCGATGCCGTCGATCCAGCCGAAGCAGAGCGCAACGTCTACAGCCGTCGTCCAGTCGATAGACGTGACTCCGGAGCCCTTCTTCGCCATCCGCACCCACACGTGCGAGGCGGTCGACACGTTGTCGACGAGCCATGCCTCGAACGCCTTGTCGTCCTTGAAGAACACAGCGTCGGAGTGATCCATCGACATGGCGGCAGGCTAGCCTCGCGCACCGACAACCCGCCGCAAGGCGGCTTGAGTATGCGTCACTTCGCCGCAATCGACTACAACGTCTACCGCCGGACCACTCGGCGTCGAGGGGTTAGGCGTACAAGTGGCGAGAACACCGCGGGTGCGCATGACGGAACTCGGCGCCTGTTGGCGATCAGGCCTCTCGGCGCGTGTCGTCACCGAGAAGGGCGTCAACGACGACCTCGATGCTGCGGGGTGCCCGGCGCAGCATGCCGGTCAGCTCGTCGGGACTCTGGGTCAGTAGGCCGTGTCGGAACAGCGCGTGTAACTGACCAAGAGGCCCTGACTCGTCGTCTGCGACCTCTTGGTGAGTCACGGAGCGACCCAGGCGCGCAGCGAGGTGACGCGCGAGTTCGTCGTACGTCCACGGCGTGCCATTGAGCCTCCGGATCGATGACTGTGGGTCGACCGCGGTGACGGCAAGGCACGCAGCCTCGGCGAGGTCATCCCAGGACGCGGTCCTCACCGGGTGCCCGCCGGTCGACGAGGTGATAGATCCGCTCCGCACGGCCTCGTTGAGCGCGCGTCGCGCGAACGGCTCGCTGTAGAGGCCGTTTCGGAGAATCGTGGACGGAACGCTGCGTTCGAGCGCTTGCTCGGTCTCGAAATGCCCAGGGTCGTGCTCCGCACCGAGAGCGCTCGTGTAAACGACATGCTCGACGCCGGCACCGACGGCCTGCTCGATGACGTTGCGGTGCTGACGGACTCGAGCGGTCGGATCGAGGATCGGGCTGGACACAAGCACCAGTCGTGTCACGCCGCCCAGCGCGTGTCGAAGGCTTCCAAGGTCTTCGTAGTGGCCACGGACAATGCCCACGCCGAGATCCTCCAGGTGCGACGTTTCGGCACCTGGTCGAACCAGGGCAGTGATCGCCTCCACGGGGCTGATGCGAGTGAGCTGCCGCGTGATGCGGCTCCCGAGGTTCCCGGTCGCACCGGTGACGAGATAGGTGGTCATATGCAACTCCTGCCAAAGAAGAAGGGATGAAAGAGCGGCTCAGCGGCTCGGGGCAGTAGGCCGAGTGCCTCTTCTTCCGGGCAAGCAAAACGCGACGAACCGGATTCCGGTCGTCGGTCCACGACGCGGTGCCGCGTCAGCAAGTCAGTGCGAGCAAGTCGGGCATGACGCTAGCGGATCGACAGGGAGTGCTGCACCCGAGAAGGCCTGCTGCAGAATGGCGGGCATCTGGCCCGCCGGCGGATAGCCACGGTCCCCTTGCCGACGCTCGGATCCGCCGCGATGAGTGCGTCACTCCACCGCGAGTCGGCGCGGCATACCCCTAGTATCCCGGAGGCGACCAGCGCGGGTAGTGCGGCGCCGATCTCGTCGACCAGCCCGCATGAGCGTCGCTGGTCCCAGGGTGACCCCGGACAGGCCGTGGGCGACGAGGCCCTTCGACCCGGAGTTCATTGGTTTCGCCGGCACTGCGGAGCACCGTTTCGCGGCTCGGCGCAGATGGCGCTTCACGCCTGAACCGAGCGAATCCCCCAGGAGCCCTGCCAGGCTTTTCCGGGCTCCAGCTCGATGAGGTCCTCGCCGGTGCGGAAGGCGTCGGGCGGACAGGTCATGGGCTCGATGGCAACGGCTGTGCGGCGTCGGGTGGGCTCGGCCACCAGGTCGCCGGTATAGACCATCAGATAACGGTAGGCCTGATCGACCCACAACTCGACCGACCGCTCATGGGCCTGGTCGGTCAGTCGGGCAACCGAACGGCCGTCCGGTCCGACCGCGAGGTCACCGAACGCATGGTCCAACTCGATCGAGCCGATTCCGTGGGGCTCTTGGAAGTCATGGGAACCGGACGCCACCGCGCCGGGAATCATCAGGTCGAGCCCGTCGATGGTGGGCGTGCCCAGGGTGAGGTAGGGATGGAACCCGACCCCGAACGGCGCCGACTCGCGACTGAGGTTGACCGCCTGGAATGTCACCGTGAGACCGGCGTCGCCGAGGGCGTAAACAACCTGGAGGTCGAGGCGCCACTCGTAACCAGGCTGCGGGCGCAGCGCGCAAGCGAGTGCGGCCAAGGCAGGGGCTCGATCGACGAGGGTCCAGTCGAGCCAGCGCACCAGTCCGTGGATGGCATCGTGCCGCTCGACCTCGTTCAGCGGAGCTTGGCAGTCGCGGCCGCCGTACTGGTAACGACCGTCGGTCAGCCTGTTGGGCCAGGGCGCGAGCACCTGTCCCCGGCCATCGGTGGCGCGCTCGTCGAGGTCGAAGCCGTCGATTACGTCGTGACCCGCAACGGTGTAGCTGCGAAGGGTCGCACCCACCCGGGTGATGACCGCCCGTGAGTCGCCGTGGGTGATGACGTACTGGTCGCCTGACGGGGAGTGCTGCAGGCCCACGTCAGCTGAACTCACGCATCCGCTCGGCAGCGATGATGCGTCCCGCTGCCTCGATGAGCGCGAGGTGGGAGAACGCCTGCGGGAAGTTGCCGAGGTGTCGACCGGTCTCGACATCGAACTCCTCGGCGAACAGCCCGAGTGGCGACGCGACGCGGAGCAGACGCTCCATCAGGTCCCCGGCACGCTGCTCCTCGCCGATGATGGACAACGCGGACACCAGCCAGAACGAGCAGATGAGGAACGTTCCCTCCTTGCCGGACAGTCCGTCATCGGTCTCGTCGGTGCGGTAACGCAGCACGAAGCCGTCCTCGGTCAGCTCGTCGGCGATCGCGAGCACACTGGCGCGGAGCCGCTCGTCCCCGGGCGGAAGGAACCCGAACAGCGCAGCCAGCAGCGTCGAGGCGTCCAACGCGTCCGTCTCGTAGTGCTGACGTAAGACTCCACGCTCGTCGAGCCCGTGCGCCAGGATGTCCGCCTCGATCTCGTCGGCGGTCTCTCGCCAGGTTGCCGTGAGCTCTGCGTCGCCCCGAATCTCCGCCAGCTTCGACGCGCGGTCCAGGGCGACCCAGCCCATCAGTTTGGACGACACGTAGTGCTGGGGCTTGCCTCGTGCCTCCCAGATCCCCTGATCGGGTTCGCGCCATACCTCGGTTGCGCAGCGGGCCTGCGACTGGACAATGGGCCAGAGTCGACGGGGCAGGCGTTGGCTGCGGCGCGTGTGCAGGAGGATCGAGTCGAGAACCGCTCCGAACACGTCGTTCTGGAGTTGGTCGAACGCCCCGTTGCCGATCCGCACGGGCCGGGCACCCGCGTAGCCGGACAGGTCGTCACGGGTCGACTCCGTCAGATCCCGCCTGCCATCGATTCCGTACATGATCTGCAGCGCACCGGACTCGGTCGGCTCGAGGTCGGCGACGAACTGCATGAACTCGTCGGCCTCCCAGTCCAGGTTCAGGAAGTGCAGCGCCTGCATCGTGAACGTGGTGTCCCGCATCCAGGTGTAGCGGTAGTCCCAGTTCCGTTCGCCGCCCGGCGTCTCGGGCAGCGAGGTGGTGAGTGCGGCGACCGTGGCACCCGTCGGCATGTAGGTCAGGCCCTTGATGGTCAGGGCCGAGCGCTGGATCGGGTCGCGCCAGCGATGGTCGGGCATCCGTGCCCGTCCCAGCCAGGCGCGCCAGAAGCGGGTGGTGGCGTCTAGGCAGGCGTTTGCCTCGTTGACATCGGTCGGCGCAGCGAGCCCCTCCGCCCAGGACAGGGCGCAGAAGCACTCCTCGCCGGCCGAAAGCACATGCCTGGCGCGGACCCGGTTGCCTTCCACCCCGAGTGCGAGGTCGGTCTGCAGCCGCATGCTCTGGCCACCGGCGGTCGCGTCGGCGGCGTGCCGATTCCCGTCGACCAGGATCCAGTCAGCCGGCGTCCGCCCGTAGTCGAAGGCCGGTTCGCAGACGAGATCGATCTCGACGGTGCCCTCCAGGCAACGCGCCGTTCGCACCAGGAGGTGGTCGGCGTCGTCGTCCGCGGGCGGCCGGGTGTGCGGCGTCACCGTGTCCTCGGCCTTGCGTGGACCCATCGTCAGCGCGTCGCGGACCTCCACCCAGCCCGACGGCGTCTTCCACGTCGTGACGAGGACGTTCGTGCCGGGCTCGTACACCCGGCTGGTCGGGTGGTTGATGCCGAAGGGACCGAGTCTGAAGTGACCGGCCTGCCGATCGAGCAGGGTGCCGAACACGCTGGGCGAGTCGAAGGTGGGGAGGCAGAGCCATCCGACGCCGCCGTCGGGGGCGATCAGGGCGCCCGTGTGGCAGTCGGACAGGAAGGCGTAGTCGGCGATGGGCGGGAACGGGGAGGGGGCCGCGGCGCTCTGCGGCGTCTGGTCGTTCATGATGCGATCCACGGGTTGTGCCAGCCTCCGTAGTCGGCCGTGAGCCGGTCGGCTTCCGTCGGCCCCCAGGACCCCGGGGCGTACGCATGGACCGGCGGCGGTGCGTCGAGCAACGGCTGCATGATCCGCCAGGTCTCGTCCACCCCGTCCTGCCGGGTGAAGCGAGTGCTGTCTCCCCTCAGGGCCGCATGCAGGAGCACCTCGTACGGGGTGGCCCCTTCACCGCCCTGGTCGGCGAACTCCATGTCGAGGTCGATCCTTCCGACCGCGGAGATGTTGGTTCGTCGTGCGTCCAGGATCACTCTGATTCCGGTCGACGGGTCGAGCTTGACGACGATCTGGTTCGCCTCGGTCTGCGGACCCATGATCCCGAAGCCCAGCGGGGGTGGGCGCTTGAAGATGATCCGCAGCTCCGTCTGGGTGACGGGGAGTCGCTTCCCGGTCCGGATGAAGAACGGAACGCCTGCCCATCGCCAGTTCTCGATCTCGAGCTGCATTGCTGCGTAGGTCTCCGTGGCCGAGTCTGACGCCACCCCGTCGATGTCGCGGAACCCGTCGTACTGGCCTCTTACGTAGTGCGCTGGGTCGGCCTCGACGACGGCGTTGAACAGGGATACCTGGGCATCTTTGATGGATTTCAGGTCGCCGCGAGACGGTGCCTCCATTGCGGCGGCCGACACGACCTGCATCAGGTGGTTGACCACCACGTCGCGCATCGCGCCGACGGGATCGTAGAAGTGGCCGCGGTCCTCGACCCCGAAGCTCTCGGACATGTTGATCTGCACGCAGGAGACGTAGTTGCGGTTCCAGACAGGCTCGAGGATGGTGTTGGCGAAGCGCAGGTGCAGGATCTCGTCGATCCCCATCTTTCCGAGGTAGTGGTCGATGCGGAACAGCTGAGACTCGTCGATGTACTGGTGTAGCTCTTCCGCGAGCTCGCCCGCGGAGGTCTGGTCGTGTCCGAACGGCTTCTCCACGACCACGCGAGCCGACCGGGTCAGGTCGACGTCGGCCAGTCCGTGGACCACCCTGCCGAACAGGAACGGCGGTATCTCCAGGTAGAAGACGGGGCACTGCGCGCCCTTGATCGCGTCCGCGACCCGCTGGTAGGTGTCGGGGGCGGTGAAGTCGCCGTGGACGTAGGACAGCCTCGCGGTGAACCGGTCGAACACGTCGAGGTCGATGGTCTCTCCCGTGCCCTCGATCGACGTCCGGGCGCGCTCGACGAGCTGGTCTGGTGTCCAGTCGTCGACGGCGACGCCCACGATCGGACAGTCGAGCAGCCCGCGTGCCTCGAGGCGGTACAGGGATCGAAACGTCATCACCTTCGCCAGGTCGCCGGTGATCCCGAAGATCACGAGGACGTCCGCCGGGCGCTGCGCGGAGCTCTGTGTCTGTGCCACCGTCACCCTCCTCCACTTTGGTCCTGATCGACACAACACCTGGTTCCCGGCCGTGTCCACCCCCGTTCCGGATGATCCTGGCGTTGGGAAACACCGTCCGGTTTGGGTGTGGACGATCGCGCCTCACCGGAGGATGGTCGGAGGTTGGAGCGTTCGCCGCGGGTGGCCCCAGTTCGCCCGTCGACCCCGGAGGGTTCAGCCATGGCAGATGACCAGCACTACGACGTCGTGATCATCGGAACCGGAGCCGGAGGGGGCACGCTCGGGCACCGGCTGGCGATGAGCGGCGCGAAGGTGCTCTGGCTGGAACGAGGAGACTTCCTGCCCAGGGAGCGCGACAACTGGGAGACCCAGGCGGTGTTCGTCCGCGGCAAGTACCTCGCACCAGAGGTCTGGTACGACTCCCACGGTCGCGACTTCCAGCCGGAGGTCAACTACTACGTCGGAGGCAACACCAAGTTCTACGGAGCAGCCCTGTTCCGGTTACGACCCGAGGACTTCGGCGAGCTGCGGCACCACGGCGGCATCTCCCCAGCCTGGCCGATCTCCTACGACGACCTCGAGCCCTATTACACGCAGGCCGAACACCTCTACCTCGTGCACGGCGAGCACGGCGAGGACCCGAGCGAAGGCCACGCCAGCGCGCAGTACGCCCATCCCCCGGTGTCCCACGAACCCCGCATCCAGCAGCTCAGCGACGACCTGGAGAAGCTCGGGCTCCACCCGTTCCATCTGCCGATCGGGGTGAACCTCCAGGAAGCGCAGCCGGGCCTCGCGGCGCGGGCCAGCGTGTGCATCCGCTGCGACCGCGTCGACGGCTTCCCGTGCCTGCTGGACGGCAAGTCGGATGCCCAGGTCATCTGCGTCGATCCGGTACTGTCGCGCGACAACGTCACCCTCGTGACCGGCGCCCACGTCCAGCGCCTCGATACCGACGCGACCGGGCGCACCGTCACCGGAGTCGTCACGGCCCTGGCCGACGGGTCTGTCACGACGTTCACCGGTGACATCGTGGTCGTCGCCTGCGGGGCGGTGAACTCCGCCGCGCTGCTCCTGAGATCGGCCAGCGATCACCACCCGGACGGGCTGGCCAACAGCTCAGGAGTCGTGGGGCGGCACTACATGCGACACAACAACATCGCCCTGATGGCGGTGTCGCGCGAGCCCAACCCCACCCGGTTCCAGAAGACCCTGGCGATGAACGACTGGTACCTGGGTGCCGACGACTGGGAGTTCCCCCTGGGTGGGATGCAGATGCTGGGCAAGTCCGACGACGCGGAGATCCACGCGCAAGCTCCCCGATGGGCCGGCCGGATCTCGCCGGACCTGCCGTTCGAGGTGCTGGCGCACCACGCGGTCGACTTCTGGCTCTGCGGGGAGGACCTGCCCCTACCCGACAGCCGGGTGACCGTAGACCGGGACGGCGCGATCCACCTCAGCATCGACGAGCAGACCAACGTCGAGGGAGTCAAGCGCCTGCGTCACAAGCTCGACGGCATGCTCGACCAGCTGGGAATGCACCAGCACCACCTGCTGGACCGCAGCCTCTACCTGCACAAGAGCATGCCCATCGGCGCCACCGCGCACCAGGCCGGGACCGTCAGGTTCGGCCGCGACCCCGCCTCGAGCGCTCTGGACGCGAACTGCAAGGCCCACGACCTGGACAACCTCTACGTCGTGGACACCAGCTTCTTCCCCAGCATCGGAGCCGTGAACCCGTCGCTGACCGCCATCGCCAACGCCCTGCGGGTCGGCGACCACCTGACCGAACGCCTCGGCTGAGGCCGCTGGAGATGGCCGACACAGCAGTTCACCGGGTTGTCATCGTCGGAGGCGGCTTCGCCGGACTGTTCGCGGCCAAGTTCCTCCGGCGGGCCCCCGTCGACGTCACCTTGGTCGACGCCAGGAACTACCACCTCTTCCAGCCGCTGCTCTACCAGCTGGCGACCGGGATCCTATCGGCGGGAGAGGTGGCACCGCCGATCCGCGACATCCTGCGCCGCCACTCCAACGTGAGCGTGGAGATGGCCACGGTGCAGGAGTTCGACCTTGAGGCACGCACCGTGACGGCTCGGCGACCCGACGACACCGTGGCCGTCTACGGGTACGACAGCCTGATCGTCGCTGCGGGCGCGGCTCAGTCGTACTTCGGGCACGACGAGTTCGCTCGATTCGCGCCGGGGATGAAGACGATCGACGACGCCTTGGAGTTGCGCGGCCGGATCTTCGGTGCGTTCGAGATGGCGGAGAGCGAGGAGGACCCGGAGGCGCGTCGCGCGTGGCTCACGTTCGTGGTGATCGGAGGCGGCCCGACCGGAGTCGAGGTCGCCGGACAGATCGCTGAGCTGTCTCGCACCGGCCTCAAGGGAAACTTCCGTCGCATCGACCCGGCCGACGCCCAGGTCTTGCTCGTCGACGGCGGCAAGGAGATCCTCGCGACGTTCGGCGACCGGCTCTCGGAGAAGGCGGCCAACGAACTGCGGCGCCTCGGCGTGACAATTCGGACCGGGTCGATCGTCACCGGCGTCGACCCGTTCGGAGTAGACGTACGGACCGCGGACGGGTCGACCGAGCGAGTCGTCTGTCGGACGAAGATCTGGGCCGCAGGCGTCCAGGCGTCCCCTCTGGCCGGCCTGCTCGCCGAAGCCAGCGGTGCGACGTGTGATCGCGCCGGTCGAATCGCCGTCCTCGACGACTGCACGCTTCCCGGCCATCCGGAGGTGTTCGCGGTCGGCGACATGATGGCGCTCGACAACCTGCCCGGGGTCGCGGAGGTGGCGATGCAGTCGGGGATCCACGCCGCCAACACGATCAAACGCCGGCTGCACGGCAAGGCGGCGGCGACGTTCACCTATCGGGACCTCGGCAGCATGGCGACCATCTCCCGCTTCCACGCCGTGGTGAGCTTCAGGAAGGTGCGGCTGTCCGGGTTCCTCGGCTGGTTGATGTGGCTCGCCGTGCACATCACCTTCCTGACCGGTTTCAAGAACCGGCTCGCCGCGATGTTCCACTGGACCGGGACCTTCGCGTCCGGCGGCCGCGCGGAGCGGACCATCACCGTGCGTCAGACGGTCGGTCGAGTCGTCCTCGAGCAGGCCGGCGAAGGCGACATCGCCCGGGTGGTCCCGTCGTACACGCACCCCGACAACGCCGATGACGCGCCCGCGTCGGACGAGGCCTGAGCCATGGTGTCTGATGCCCTGGCCGTGGTCCTGGCCGTGGACCCCGTGCCTTGGGCGCGGGCGCAGATGGCCTTCACGCTGGCGTTCCACATCATCCTGGTGCCACTCGGGGTGTCCTGGTCGGTGATGACTCTCATCGCCAACTACCACGGCATCAAGCACAAGGACCGGGACGCGATGCTCCTGGCTCAACGCTGGTCGAAGTACATGGCCGTCACGTTCGCGGTCGGGGCCGTGACCGGGACCGTGCTCTCCTTCGAGTTCGGACTGCTGTGGCCCAAGTTCATGGGCCAGTGGGGCGCAGCGTTCGGAGTCCCGTTCGCGTTCGAGGGGATCTTCTTCTTCGCCGAAGCGGTCTTCATCTCGATCTACATCTTCGGGTGGCGTCGTCTGAAGCCTTGGGCCCACTTCTGGTCCGGCGTCCCCATCGCTGTCGCGGGCATCTTCGGCAGCATCTCGGTGGTGTCGGCCAACGCCTGGATGAACTCCCCCCAGGGCGTCACCCTCGACTCGTCCGGGAACGTCACCGACGTCGACCCGATGGGCGTGATCTTCAACGACGCCATGCCGCTGATGGCGGCACACATGGTCGTGGCGGCATACCTGGTGGGCGGCTTCATGGTGGCGTCGGTCTACGCCGTCGGGATGCTGAAGGGACGCACCGACCACTACCACCGGACCGGCTTCATCATCGCCTTCACCGTCGCCGCCATCGCAACACCCGTGCAGATGGGCGTGGGGGACGGGCTGGCGCGCTGGGTCTACAACAACCAGCCCACCAAGTTCGCCGCGATCGAGATGGTCCCCAAGACGAGCGACGACGTGCCGGAAGTGCTGCTCGGGCACCTCAACTCCGAGGGCGAGGTGGAGGGTGGCATCCCGATCCCAGGCCTCGCGTCGTGGTTGTCCGACCCGAGCTCTGGCACCTCGACCGTCGTTCAAGGCCTGGAGGAGACCCCCGCGGACGAGCGACCGACGAACCACGAGGTCAACGTCGTGCACCTGGCATGGGACGTCATGGTCGGCATCGGAACCCTGCTGTTCCTGCTGACCCTGTGGTGGTGGGCCGCCTGGCTCTTCCGACGAGACATGCCCCAGAGCAAGTGGTTCCTCCGAGCCGCAGCGGCGTCCGGAGTGCTCGGCGTGATCTGCATGGAGGCGGGCTGGACCGTGAGCGAGATCGGCCGCCAGCCGTGGATCGTCTACGAGAAGATGAAGGTCGAGGAAGCCGCCACCGCCAACACCGGCATCTGGGTCACCTTCATCGGCGTGGTGCTCCTGTACGTCGGACTGGGCGTGACCACCGTCCTGGTGCTGCGCATGATGAGCCGCCGGTACCGCGAGGGCAGCCGCGTCACCGAGGGCGACGTTCCCTACGGGCCGAGTGAGCAGGAGGTCTCCTCTGGAGCCGACGACCGAACGGCGCTCCGCTGATGGCCACCACTGCTGCCGTCATCCTGTTCGTCGCGATCACCTTGTATGCGATCTTCGGAGGCGCCGACTTCGGCGCCGGGCTCTGGGACCTCGTCGCCGGTGGGACCCGGCGAGGCGAACGGCCTCGAGAGGTCATCGACCACTCGATCGCCCCGGTGTGGGAGGCCAACCACGTCTGGCTGATCTTCGTGTTCGTTTTGCTGTGGACCTGCTTTCCGGAGGCCTACGCCTCGATCACGCTCACCCTCTTCGTCCCGTTGACGCTGGCCGCTCTGGGCATCGTGCTGCGAGGAGCGAGCTTCGCCTTCCGAAAGGCCGTGTTCCGCACTCGGGACAAGCGCAATTTCGGTGCGGCCTTCGCCGTCTCCTCGGTCCTGGTGCCCTATTGCTTGGGCGCGGTTGTCGGCGGCATCGCCTCCGGGCGGGTACCTGCCGGGGGCAAGGCGGGTGATCCATGGGACAGCTGGGTCAACCCCACCTCCGTCCTCGGCGGTGTGCTGGCCGTGTGCGTCACGGCGTACCTCGCCGCGTTCTTCCTAGTCATCGACGCCCAGCGGCTCTCGGACGAGGCGATGGTGACCTACTTCAGGCGTCGGGCGACGGCAGCCGCAGTGGCCGCCGGACTCGTGTCGGCGGGCGGAATCCTCGTGCTCACACAGGACGCGGAGTACCTCTTCGATGGACTCACCTCGAGAGCGCTCCCGCTCGTGATCCTCGCCGCCATCTGTGGCCTGGCAGCCCTGTTGCTGCTCACCCGGCGGGCCCGGCACGGCGCGCGCCTGGCCGCAGTCGGGGCTGTGGCCAGCGTCGTCCTTGCCTGGGCCGCGGCGCAGTGGGACTACCTGCTCCCCACGTCCCTGACCGTCTCTGCGGCGGCGGCCCCCTCGGGCACCATCGCCGCCGTACTGGTCGCCACGGGACTGGCTGTCGTCCTGATCGTGCCCGCCTTCGTCCTGCTCTACGTGCTTGACCAGAAGACGCTGCTGCCCGACGAAGGGATGCCCGAGCCTCCGGCCGATGGACCGGACCCACACGTCACGGGCGGCTCAAGCGTTCGTTCGACGTAGCGAGGTCAGCGGTCTTGACCCGCACCGACACTGCGCTCGGACGCTTTGCGCAGCTACAGGTAGACCTCTTTCGACGCGCATACACCTGCGCATCTCGCCGGCCTCCGTGACGGCCTGACGGCCCTGCGTGGCCGACTCGCCGAGGTCGGAAAGGAATAGCTGTAACCGACCCAGCCAG
This sequence comes from Nocardioides endophyticus, assembly GCF_039543845.1. Classification (NCBI taxonomy): domain Bacteria; kingdom Bacillati; phylum Actinomycetota; class Actinomycetes; order Propionibacteriales; family Nocardioidaceae; genus Nocardioides; species Nocardioides endophyticus. The sequence continues at coordinate 13,396 of NZ_BAABKN010000021.1, forward strand.
GCGGTGCCGCATGCGAGTCCAGAATGCGGACTTGCCGCAACCGTCGCGTTTGCAAGGTGCGTCTATCCGCCGCGTCACGGCGCCCAACGATGACGCACGTCCTCCGACGTCCGAGATCAAGAGGAAGCGATCCGAACGTTCGAGACGCTCTTATCTAGAACTGCGACCGACACCGGTCGTGCTGACCACAATGCACACGTGACTATGTATCTGGGTGAGCAGGCGCTGCGGGTTGTTGCTGGTCCGACCAGGGTCGGCTATCTCGTGACCGCGGGCGATCAGGACCAGTTCGAACGAGCCGTAGCGATGGCAAGCGAGCGTTGGGGTGGAGCGGGCGAACCGATTATTCAGGTGGACCCCGGCGGCACTGTTTCGGATTGGGGCCAGCAACTTCTACAGGTTCTTGACGTCGCCGGACTGGTCAACGTCGGCTGCAAGAGCTCGGATGCCCAACAGGTCGCCTCAACGGCGGGCTTGCTGGTACGCGAAGAACAAGCGTTTGCCCGACGCGATCTTCCTCGCGCTCCGACCTGGCGAACCGGTTTTGCCCAGGGCTGGGACCCCGTATCTGCCCGCCCACACGGTCCGTTGTGGGAGAAGGTTGCTGCTGGCCTTCTTGTCGGCGACGAGTCCGCTCGGGCTGCTACCGAAGACAGAGCCGGCGCCGCTGCCGCGTGGGGTAGAACTGTGCTCGATGCTGGTCTGGCCGGGCTCGCTGAGTGCAGCGGTCGCTCCGCCATACCGATCGGCCCGGCCGTCATCTGGCTCACCGACCCAGACTCGTTTGAGGACGCTGCCGCATTTTGGAACATTCGAGCGCTTCGGCAGGTGCGTTTCCCCTCGCGGATGGTGCTCCTTCCGGTGAGAGCCCTGACCGACTGGATCGGGATGGAGGAGATCCTTCGCGACGTCGTCCGGCGATCGCAGATCGGATGCGCCCCGGACGTTGTGTTGTGTTCATCCTCCATCGATGAAGCGACGTTGGCCGGCGTCGCGGAGACCCTTGGTCTTGTTCCTGAACGCGGCGCCAAGCTCAAGTTCTCCCACTCCGCCTTGCCCGTCTTTGAACCGGGCGATCCCACGTACTTGGTGAACGTTGACCCTGCCCAATGGCTGACCCTAGAACGCATCGTCGGTGTCGAGGACCGCTTCCGCGTCCAAGTTTTTCGCGAGAACACGACATTGCCGGTGCTCCCAGCAAAGCTCGCCCAGATGGGTACGGCGCTCAACCGATTCAGGTTCAGATTCGATGGCGGCTTTATCGACCAACTGCCGCGACGACCACCAGTCGCGGCGGCAGTGAATCCCCAGTGCGCATGGCGAGGCGAGATGCTTGAGTGCGAGGTGGTGCCGACCGTCGGCAGTGCCATGTCCATCAAGGCGCCGTCGAGCGAAAACGTGCTAGCTCTGCTGACAGAGCACGCCTCCGGTGCATTGAAGCTCAGCGACAAGGGCCGCCTGGCCAACGCACTGCTCAACGCTTGCGACACCACTGTTCTCGACAACCGCTCGACCCTGGCAGCCATCACTGCGCTGACGACCCGTCGACCTGGGAGTTGGAAGAAGGTCGTGCGGGAACTGTTGGAACAACACGGCCCAGATGAAGCCGCGGAGCGCATGTTGGAAGACCTCGCCGGACTGGGGGGTCGCATCAATCGGAGTTACAGGTCCGCGCTGCGACTGGGAGCGGACCATGTCACCGCGGAAGAGCGAGTACCGGTCCTCGAGCGGCTCGCAACAACGGGCTGGGTTGAGCGTGGCGTCGAGGTCGTGTGCGACCGATGCTCGATCAACTACTTCGTCACGCTCGAGAGCCTAACCGCGGGCACTCAGTGCCCAGGATGCGGCGCGAGCGCACGAGTAACAACCACAGGACATGGCGTCGAGTGCTTCTACCGGCTGGACGCGTTCGCGGACCGATGCAGCGACCAAGGCGTGGTCGCTCATGCAGCAATCGGTGAAGTATTAACCCGGGACGCATCGTTTTCAGCACTCCATCTGAGGGTGGACGTCACCTGGCCCGACGGGACCCCCGAGGAGGTCGATCTATTCGGTTTCCTCGATGCATCCGTTGTTGCAGGCGAGGTGAAGTCCTCAGCAGCCAGTTTCACGCAGGACCAGATCGAGCGGGACGTGGCGCTGAGCGTGAGGCTCAACGCGGATGTGCACGTTATGGCATGCATCGAGCCCCTGGACCAAGAAGCCCTGCGAATACTGGCAGAGGTCTGCAAGGTGCGGAACGTGGCCTTCACGGTCGTGCAGCCTGACAATGCGGGCGAACTTGTCGTTTCCTAAGGATCTACGTGCGAGGTGATCCGATTCGCGAACGCCTCTGCTGCATGATCCGGTGACAGACCCGAGATGGCGGTGCAGCGGCTCCGGACGGACGACGACACCTGCGTCACACCACCGCGACAGGGGTCGCGCACTGCCGCGGTGTCGCGTCGCTGCGAAATAGACGCTGAGCCTGTGCAGAAGATGCCCCGCATCGCCCTGGCGTCGGTCCTGCTCAGGCGCGTTCAGGCCAAGGCCACTGAACCGTCATTGACCCTCCCACGTCGACGGCACGCCATTGGCCGGACAGTGCGTCGAGACGCTCGAAAACCCGAGCCAGGTCGGTATCGCTGAGGTCAGTCGGGGGAAGGTCCTGGCGCACGTAGTTACTGTCGGGAAGGTGGCCACTGTGCCGCAGCCAGCGCGGGTACACCTGAGCAGCAAGGGTTTCAGATCGCCCCATCTCGGTTCCGGTGGACCTGTTGCGCCGCTCAACGTGGCGCGCCCACGCCTTGGTGCGTAGTTCCTCGGTCGGAACGAAGGTGCCGGCGTTGCCGCCCGCAGCGAGCTGGCCGAAGATCGCGTCCCGAAGGCCAAACTCCTCCTCAACCACCATGTGCACGAGGTCATGAGGAATCAGGTCGGAGTAGCCGGGTGCCGGGCCCATTCGGAGGTCGCCGTGCTCGCTGCGGAGCACAGCGACCGCATACCGCCGTTGCCCAGTGCGCTCGAACTTTACCTGCATGTCGGCGAACGTAGCTCCCCACTCTCGTCCGTCTCGACCGATTTTCCCACGGCCCGACAGAAGGCAGATGGCCAGCGAGCCCTGTGTCATATCGGCTCCCTTCTGTTGTCAACCGGTCGCTTTGAGGTCTGTCCTTGCTCGGGTCTTCCGG
>NZ_BAABKN010000022.1:0-92523 GCF_039543845.1 Nocardioides endophyticus
CCGCCCGCTCGTACGCCTCCTCCTTCAGGTTCGCGTGCTCAGCGATCACCGCCGGCGGCCCGAACCGCCGGTCCTCCTGCAACAGATTCGACAGGGTTTCTTCGCTCACGTCTCGCTCCTGGAGATCAGAACTAGTGGTACCCGCCACATTAGGACGTGGCGGGTACCGACGGGATGGGGGGTCAGCGCTCGGCCATCAGTGCACGACGGCCTTCTCGGACCCGGCGCCGCTGAGCGCGCGGACCTCGAGCTCGGTGTAGCGCTCCACGGCGTCCGGCTCCTTCGACGTCACCGAGCCCAGCCAGCCGAGGAAGAAGGCCAGCGGGATCGACACGATGCCGGGGTTCTCGAGCGGGAACCACGAGATGTCGATGCTGGTCGGCAGCAGGGACAGGTTCTTGCCGCTGACCGGGTCGACGCCCTTGCCCGACATGATCGGGGAGAAGATCACCAGCCCGACCGACGAGATCAGGCCGCCGTAGATGCTCCAGAGCGCGCCCCGCGTGTTGAAGCGCTTCCAGAACATGTTGTAGACGATCGACGGCAGGTTCGCCGAGGCCGCGACGGCGAATGCCAGAGCCACGAGGAAGGCGACGTTGAGCCGCTGCGCCGGGATGGCGAGCAGGATCGCGATCAGCCCGATGATGAGGGCTGCCCACCGCGCCACCTTGAGCTCTTGACCCTCCGATGCCTCGCCGCGACGCAGGACGCCGTTGTAGAGGTCGTGCGCGACGCTGACCGACGACGTCAGGGTGAGGCCAGCGACGACCGCGAGGATCGTGGCGAACGCGACCGCGGAGATCAGTGCCAGCAGTACGGCGCCTCCGGTCGATCCATCTCCGCCGCCGACGTTCTGGGCGAGGAGTGGTGAGGCGAGGTTGCCGCCGGAGGCGACGACCTTGGCCATGTCGCCCTTGTTGAGCAGCGCCGCGGCACCGAAGCCGAGCACCAGCGTGAAGAGGTAGAAGACGCCGATCAGGCCGATCGCCCACAGCACCGACTTCCGAGCGTCCCGCGAGGTCGGCACCGTGTAGAAGCGGATCAGGATGTGCGGCAGGCCCGCGGTGCCGAGCACCAGCGCGATGCCGAGCGACAGGAAGTCGATCTTGCTGGTGTCGCTCACGCCGTACTTCAGGCCGGGCTCGAGGAAGGCCTGGCCCTTGCCGCTGTTGGACGCCGCGGTGCCGAGCAGGTCGGAGAGGTTGAAGCCGAACTCGGCCAGCACCAGGACGACGATCAGCGCGGAGCCGGCCATCAGCAGCACGGCCTTCACGATCTGCACCCAGGTGGTGCCCTTCATGCCGCCGACGGTGACGTAGAAGATCATCAGCGCGCCGACCGCGAAGATCGTGATGTTCTTAGCGGTGTCGCTGCTGACGTCGAGCAGCAGCGCCACCAGTGCGCCGGCGCCGACCATCTGGGCCAGCAGGTAGAAGATCGAGACGACGACGGTCGAGGTGGCGGCCGCCGTGCGGACCGATCGCTGGCGCAACCGGAACGCGAGCTGGTCGGCCATCGTGTAGCGGCCGGCGTTGCGCAGCATCTCGGCGACCAGCAACAGCGCCACGAGCCAGGCGACGAGGAAGCCGATCGAGTAGAGGAAGCCGTCGTACCCGCTCAGGGCGATGGCGCCGGAGATGCCGAGGAACGACGCCGCCGACATGTAGTCGCCGCCGATCGCGAGGCCGTTCTGGACGCCGGAGAAGCCGCGTCCGCCGGCGTAGAAGTCGGTAGCACCGGCGGTCTGGCGGCTGGCCCAGAAGGTGATCCCGACCGTGATCGCGACGACGCCGAGGAACAGTGCGGTGGTGAGGAGCTGGTCGCCATCCATGTCAGCGCCTCCCCTCGAGCTCGGCGATGTACTGCTCGTCGAGCCGGCGCGCCAGCGGGTCGAGCCGACCGGTCGAGTAGCGGCTGTAGACCCACGCGAGCAGGAAGGTCGTGACGAACTGCAGCAGTCCGAACACCAGGGCGACGTTGATGTTGCCCCACAGCTGGTGGCTCATGAAGTCGTGGGCCCAGTTGCTCATCACTACGTAGAGCAGGTACCAGGACAGGAACGCGATCGTCGCCGGGAAGACGAAGGCGCGGTAGGCCCGGCGGAGTTCGACGAAGTCCGGCTCCTGGTGGAGCGTGTCGTAGATCGGGTCGTGGCGGGCCGCGCGTTCGTGCGGCTTCTGAGGATCGGTGTCGGTCACGGGTCGTACCTTCCGCTGGCCTGATGCTCTGCCGGATGTGATCGCCGTCACCATGCCCATCTGCGTGAGGGTCGTGCAGGGGTGCGAGCGAGATCCGCGACCAGTGGCGGTGTCGAAACGACGAGCGGCCCGTCTCGCACGACGAGCGGTTTGCGGTCGTACGGCGTCCGATCACGGTGCGACGAGCGCTGGTGAGGAGCCACGAAACCACCTGCACCGGCGCGTGAGGTTGTGCGGGGTGTGAGGTCGTGAGGACAAGTTGACGTTTCCGGTACGGCGACCTGAGCCGGGCGAAACGTCCGGCGCCGAGCGTGGGACGCATGACGACCACGGACTCCCGGCTCGACGCCCCGCCCGCCACTCGCGCCCGAGCAGGTCGCTGGATCGACGACTGGCGGCCCGAGGACCCCGAGTTCTGGGAGGGCGGTGGCAGGCAGGTCGCCCGGCGCAACCTGATCTGGTCGATCTTCGCCGAGCACCTCGGCTTCTCGGTCTGGCTGATCTGGAGCGTGAGCTCGGCGTTCCTGCTGCAGATGGGCTTCTCGTTCACCCCGCAGCAGCTCTTCGTGCTGGTCGCGCTGCCCAACCTGGTCGGGTCGCTGCTGCGGTTGCCGTACACCTTCGCCGTGCCGAAGTTCGGCGGCCGCAACTGGACGATGATCAGCGCCGCGCTGCTGCTGATCCCGACGCTGCTCTTCGCGATCGCGGTGCAGGACTCCAGCACGCCGTACTGGGTCTTCTGCGTGATCGCCGCGACCGCGGGCTTCGGCGGCGGCAACTTCGCCAGCTCGATGGCGAACATCAACTTCTTCTACCCCGCCGCCAGGAAGGGCGCCGCGCTCGGCCTCAACGCCGCGGGCGGCAACGCGGGCGTCGCGGTCATCCAGCTGCTGCTGCCGGTCATCATCGGCGGCGCCGGTATCTTCGGGCTGGTCAAGGCCAGCGAGGGCGGGCTCCACCTCCAGACCGCCGGCTTCGTGTACGCCGGGCTGGCCGTCCTCGCGACGATCGCGGCGTACCTCTGGATGGACAACCTGACCGGCGCGACGTCCAAGCCGCGCGAGCAGCTGCGGGTCGTGCGCAAGCCGCACACCTGGATCATGGCGTTCCTCTACATCGGCACGTTCGGCTCGTTCATCGGCTACTCCGCCGCGATGCCGCTGCTGATCAAGCTCAACTTCTGGGTGCCCGAGCCGGCGCCGCTGGGCACCGGCATCTACTTCGCCTACTTCGCGTTCCTGGGCGCGGCCATCGGCTCGGTCACCCGGCCGTTCGGCGGCTGGCTCGCCGACAAGTACGGCGGCGCGAAGGTCACCCTCGGCGCCTTCACCGGCATGGTCGTGTTCACGCTCGCGGTGCTCGTGACGCTGATGCAGCTGACCCCGAACCCGACCGCCGACCCGGCCATCGCCAGCGACAACCAGTCGCTCTTCCCTTGGTTCCTCGCGTTCTTCCTCTTCATCTTCGCCTCCACCGGCATCGGCAACGGCTCGACGTACAAGATGATCCCGGCGATCTGGCGGCGCGAGGCCGAGACCACGACCGAGGCAGGGACGCCCGAGCGGGCGGCCGCGATCACGTCGTCGACGAAGCAGGCGAGCGCGGCGCTCGGCGTGATCGGTGCGATCGGCGCGATGGGTGGCTTCCTGATCCCGATCGCGTTCAGCTCGCCGTGGGTCGACAACCCGCTGTCGGCGACCAAGGGCGCGTTCATGGTCTTCACGGCCTACTACGTCGTCTGTGCCCTGGTGACCTACGCGGTCTACCTGCGCCGTCCCGCCGCCGCCGCGAAGCTCGCGATGGCCGGGGTCTGATGACGCAGACCCACTGTCCCTACTGCTCCCTGCAGTGCGGCATGTCCCTCGAGCGGACCGGTCGCACGCTGGAGGTCCAGCCGTGGGCGGAGTTCCCCGTCAACGAGGGGGCCCTGTGCCGCAAGGGCTGGACCGCCACCGGGCTCCGCGGCCACCGCGAGCGGCTGACCACGCCACTGGTGCGCGACCGCTCGACGGGTGAGCTGCGTGCCGCCGGCTGGGACGAGGCGCTCGACCTGGTCGCGGGTCGGCTCCGCGACCTGCGGGCGTCGTACGGCGCGGACGCGGTGGCGGTCTTCGGGGGCGGCGGGCTGACCAACGAGAAGGCCTACCAGCTCGGCAAGTTCGCCCGGGTCGCGCTCGGCACCAGCCAGGTCGACTACAACGGCCGATGGTGCATGTCGTCGGCGGCGTCGGCGGCCAACCGAGCGTTCGGAATCGACCGCGGCCTGCCGTTCCCGCTGGCCGACATCGAGCACACCGAGGTGCTCGTGCTGATCGGCTCCAACCTCGCCGAGACCATGCCGCCCGCCGCGCGCCACCTCGACCGCCTGCGCGACAACGGCGGTCACGTCGTCGTCATCGACCCGCGTCGTACGCCGACCGCCGACCGCGCCGACACGTTCCTCCAGCCGGTGCCCGGCACCGACCTCCCGTTGGCCCTCGGGCTGTTGCACCTGCTCGACGCGATGGGCGCGGTCGACGACTCCTACGTCGCCAGCAGGACGACCGGCTGGGACGACGTACGGCGCTCCGTGGCCGCGTGGTGGCCCGAGCGGGTCGAGCGCGTGACCGGCGTACCTGCGTCATCCCTGCGTGCGCTGGCGACGCTGCTCGCCGAGGCCGACCGCGCCATGGTGCTGACCGCCCGCGGTGCGGAGCAGCACGCGCAGGGCACCGACACGGTGCTCGCGTGGATCGACGTGGCGCTCGCGTTGGGGATGCCCGGCAAGGAGTACGCCGGCTACGGATGCCTGACGGGCCAGGGCAACGGCCAGGGCGGCCGCGAGCACGGGCAGAAGGCCGACCAGCTGCCGGGCTACCGGATGATCGACGACCCGGCGGCACGTGAGCACGTCGCCAGGGTCTGGGGCGTCCCCACCGAGTCGTTGCCGGGCAAGGGGCGCTCGGCGTACGAGCTGCTCGACGCCCTCGGCACCCACGGCGGACCGAAGGCGTTGCTCGTCTTCGGCAGCAACATCGTCGTGTCGGCGCCCAACGCCAACCACGTCGCCTCGCGGCTCGCCGACCTCGACCTGCTCGTCGTCGCCGACATCGTGATGAGCGAGACGGCGGCGCTTGCCGACATCGTCCTGCCGGTCACGCAGTGGGCCGAGGAGAGCGGCACCATGACCAACCTGGAGGGGCGCGTGATCCTGCGGCAGCAGGCCGTGTCGCCGCCCGAGGGAGTGCGCTCCGACCTCGACGTGATCGCGGGTCTGGCCGCGCGGGTCGGCTCTCCGGTTGTCTTCGAGACCGACCCCGAGGAGATCTTCGCCGAGCTGGGCCGGGCGTCCTCGGGTGGCCGCGCCGACTACGCCGGGATCACCTACTCGCGCATCCGGGAGGAGCACGGTGTCTTCTGGCCCTGCCCGGATGCCGATCACCCCGGTACGCCGCGGCTCTTCGAGTCGTCCTTCGCGCACGACGACGGGCTCGCGCGGTTCGTCGCCGTCGAACACCGCGGCCCGGCCGAGCCGGTCGACGCGGCGTACCCCCTCCACCTGACGACGGGCCGGGTGCTCGCGCAGTACCAATCCGGCGCCCAGACCCGGCGGGTGCGCTCGCTCCCGGATGACGGGCCGTTCGTCGAGATGCACCCGATGCTCGCCCGGCGGATCGGTGCGTACGACGGCGAGCCGGTCGTCATCACCACCCGTCGCGGCGAGCTCAAGGCGCCGGCGCGGGTCGTCGACACGATCCGGCCGGACACGGTGTTCGTGCCGTTCCACTGGGTCGGCGCCAACCGGCTGACCAACGACGCCCTCGACCCGGCCAGCCGGATGCCGGAGTTCAAGGTGTGCGCCTGCGCGGTGACCGCATGAGCGACCTGGGCAGCGGTGCGTCAGCAACCGTTCGCGGTCGTCTGGTCGGCGGGAACGGTTGCCTGCTCACCGCAGCCCGGAGCCGCGCCGTAGCCGGGGTCATCCGATGAGCCGGATCGTCATCGTCGGGGCCGGGATGGCGGCGACCCGACTGGCCGAACTGCTCGGGTCGTCCGCCTCACGGGCACCTATAGCTAGCGGAGAGGCGGACGACCCGAACATCACCCTGCTCGGGGACGAGCCGCACCCGCCGTACAACCGGATCCTGCTGTCGGCGGTGCTGGAGGGCAGCCACAGCCCGGATGCGCTGGCGATGCCGGTCCCGGCGTACGCCGACCTGCGACTCGGCACCCGCGTCGTCGAGATCCACCGCGAGGAGCGCGAGGTCGAGCTGGCCGATCGCAGCCGGGTGCCCTACGACCACCTGGTGCTCGCCACCGGCAGCATCCCGACGCTGCCACCGATCCGCGGGCTGGTGCGCGTCGACGGACGACTGCACGAGAAGGTGCACGCCTTCCGGACCCTCGACGACTGCCAGCGACTGGACGCCGCGATCCCGCAGGCCCGCAACGCGGTGGTCGTCGGCGGCGGGCTGCTCGGCCTCCAGGTCGCCCGGGCGCTGAGCGTCCGCGGGCTCGCGACCGAGGTCGTCGAGGGCGGTGAGCACCTGTTGCGCAGCCAGGTCGGCGAGCGAGCCGGTGCGATCCTGGCCCGCGACCTGAAGCGGCTCGGCACGACGGTCTACACCGGCGCCCGCGCCGTACGCCTCGACGACCGCGGTCTCACGCTCGACAACGGCTACACCCTCGACACCGACCTCGTCGTGCTCACCGCCGGCGGCCGCCCGTCCACGGCGCTCGCTCGCCGCGCCGGCCTCGACGTACGGCGGGGCATCGTGGTCGACCACCACCTGCGCACCAGCGACGAGCACATCCACGCGATCGGCGACTGCGCCCAGCACGGTGGCCAGGTCACCGGGTTCGTGCCGCCGGCCTGGGAGCAGGCGGGGCTGCTCGCCCGCCACCTCCGCGGCGAGGACGTGTCGTACGACGGCGCCCGCACCGTCGCCCGGCTGCGCGCCACCGACCTCGACGTCGCGGTCCTCGGCGACCCGGAGAAGGCAGAGGGGCAGGTCGTCGAGGTCTCCAACCCGATCGCCGGCAGCCACCGCAAGCTCGTCGTCCGCGACGGCGTCATCGTCGCCGCCACCCTCGTCGGCGACCTGTCCCGGATCGGGCTGATCACCCAGCACTACGACCGCGCGACGGTCCTCGGCCCGCGGGAGCCCGGCGACCTGCTCATGCCGGAGCGGACGGCACCGCCGCTGGCGCTCCCCGACGACGCCGAGGTCTGCGCCTGCGCCGGAGTCTCCGCCGGCCGGATCCGCGCCTGCTCCTCGCTCGAGGACGTCACGACCTCCACCCGTGCGACCACCGGCTGCGGCGGCTGCGCCGACGCCGTCCGGTCGCTGCTCGCTGCTCGCCCACTGGAAGGAACCCATCGATGAGCCCCCACCTCCGCCGCACGATCGTCGTCGTCGGCCACGGCATGGTCGGTCACCGGTTCGTGCAGGCCGCCGTCGAACGCGGCCTCACCGAGACCCACGACATCGTGGTGATCGGCGAGGAGCCGCGGCCGGCGTACGACCGCGTGGCCCTCACCTCCTTCTTCGAGGTCGGCGCCGAGGCGCTCTCGCTGCTGCCCGAGGGTGAGTACGACGACCCGCGGGTGCGGCTCGTTCTCGGCACCTCTGTCGAGGCGTTCGACCCCGAGACCCGCGCGGTGCTGCTGGAGGGTGGCGAGGTGATCCAGTACGACGAGCTCGTGCTCGCCACCGGCGCGGCTCCGTTCGTGCCGCCGGTGCCCGGGCACGACCTGCCGGGCTGCTTCGTCTACCGCACCATCGAGGACCTCGAGGCGATCCGAGAGGCGGCGCAGGCCGCGAAGGTCGGCGCGGTGATCGGCGGTGGGCTGCTCGGGCTCGAGGCCGCCAACGCGCTGAGCCAGCTGGGCCTGGAGACCCACGTCGTCGAGATGGCGCCCCGGCTGATGGCGGTGCAGATCGACGACGCCGGCGGTGCGACGCTGACCCGGCACATCGAGCAGCTCGGCCTGAGCGTCCATACCGGGGCGACGACCGAGCGGGTGCTGGGCGAGGACCGAGCAACCGGGTTGGCGCTGAAGGGTCGCGACGCGATCGAGGCCGAGATCGTGGTGTTCTCCGCCGGCATCCGCCCGCGCGACGCCCTCGCGCGCGCGGCCGGCCTGGATCTCGCCGACCGCGGCGGCGTGCTGGTCGACGAGCAGTGCCGCTCTTCGGACGGCCACGTCTGGGCGATCGGCGAGTGCGCGGCTCCGGCCGGCCGGATGTACGGCCTGGTCGCGCCCGGCTACGCGATGGCCGAGGTCGTCGTCGATGCACTGCTCGGCGGCGCCGGGAGCTTCACCGGGGCCGACATGTCCACGAAGCTCAAGCTGATGGGCGTCGACGTGGCGAGCTTCGGCGACGCGTTCGCGACGGCCGAGGGCGCCCTCGAGCTCGTCTACTCCGACGCGGTGGCGGGCGTCTACAAGAAGCTCGTCGTCAGCGAGGACGGCAAGCAGCTGCTCGGCGGGGTCCTGGTCGGCGACGCGTCGGCGTACGGCGTGCTCCGGCCGATGGTCGCCTCCGGCATCGAGCTGCCCGAGAACCCGGAGGACCTGATCCTCCCCGCCGGTCGTGGCGTACCCGAGATCGGGCTGCCCGACGCCGCCCAGGTCTGCTCCTGCAACGACGTGTCGAAGGCCGACATCATCGAGGCGGCCGCCTGCGACGAGACGACGCGCGCCGGCTCGACCTGCGGCTCCTGCAAGTCGCTGGTGAAGCGGATCGTCGAGGACTACTTCACCAGTCAGGGCAAGGTCGTCGACAGGAGTCTCTGCGAGCACTTCCCGCTCACCCGGCAGGAGCTCTTCGACGCGGTGGCGGTGCACGGCCACCGGAGCTTCGACCAGATCGTCGAGGCCCACGGCACCGGTCGGGGCTGCGACATCTGCAAGCCGGTGGTGGCCTCGATCCTGGCCAGCCAGCTCAACGGCCACGTCCTCGAGGGCGGCAACCGGACCCTCCAGGACACCAACGACGCCTACCTCGCCAACATCCAGCGCAACGGCACCTACTCCGTCGTGCCACGTATCCCCGGCGGCGAGATCACGCCCGCCAAGCTGATCGTGATCGGCGAGGTCGCCCGGGACTTCGACCTCTACACGAAGATCACCGGCGGCCAGCGGATCGACCTCTTCGGTGCCCGGATGGAGCAGCTGCCCGAGATCTGGCGGCGCCTGGTCGACGCCGGATTCGAGTCCGGTCACGCCTATGGCAAGTCGCTGCGCACGGTGAAGTCCTGCGTCGGCTCGACGTGGTGCCGGTACGGCGTACAGGACTCCGTCCAGCTCGCGATCGACCTCGAGCTGCGCTACCGGGGGCTGCGGTCACCGCACAAGCTCAAGGGCGGCGTCAGCGGTTGCGCCCGCGAGTGCGCCGAGGCGAGGGGCAAGGACTTCGGGGTGATCGCGACCGAGAAGGGCTGGAACCTGTACGTCGGCGGCAACGGCGGAGCCACCCCGGCCCACGCGCAGCTGCTCGCGGGCGACCTCGACCGTGAGACGCTGATCCGCTACCTCGACCGCTACCTCATGTACTACATCCGCACGGCCGACCGGCTGCAGCGCACGGCGCCGTGGATCGAAGCGCTCGAGGGCGGCCTCGACCGGGTGCGGGAGGTCGTCGTCGACGACGCGCTCGGGCTCGGGTCCGAGCTGGAGGCCGCGATGGCGCGGCACGTGGACACCTACTTCGACGAGTGGCAGGCGACCCTCGACGACCCGGACAAGCTGGCCCGGTTCGTCTCCTTCGTCAACGCGCCGGACGTCCCGGACCCGCACATCACGTTCCGCGCCGAGCGCGACCAGGTGGCGCCGGCGGACTCGGCCGGCCCGGTGTCGCTGGGCGCGACCATCCCGGTGGGGGTGCCGCAGTGATGACTCCCGTCTGCCGACTCGACCAGATCGAGGTCGAGGGAGGGGTGGCCGCACTGGTGGATGGCGCCGCAGTCGCAATCTTCCGGACACATGATGGCAACGTGTACGCGATGTCCAACTACGACCCTTGTGCTAGGGCATCGGTGCTGGCTCGGGGCATCGTCGGAACGCGCGGCGACATCCCGTTCGTCGCCTCACCGATGCACAAGCAGGCCTTCGACCTGCGCACCGGGCAGTGCCTCGACGACGCGGCGGTCCGGGTCCCGACGTACGACGTCCGGGTCGACGACGGTCTCGTGCTCATCGGTCCACAGCAGGAGAGTCCATGACCGCATCCCTTCCGTTGAGCGGCTTTCGCGTGGGCGTGACCGCCGCCCGGAAGGTCGACGAGCAGATCAGCCTGCTCGAGCGACGCGGCGCCGAGGTCGAGTGGGCGCCGGCCCTGTCGCTGGACCCCAACCAGATCGACGACGCGCAGCTGCGGGCTTCGACCGAGGAGGTGCTGAGCCGGCCCGTCGACATGTTCTTGGCCACGACCGGCATCGGCATGAAGTCGTGGTTCCGCGCGTCGGAGCGCTGGGGCCTGCTGCCCGATCTGCTGTCGTCGCTGGGCTCGGCCGAGATCCTGGCCCGGGGCCCGAAGAGCGTCGGTGCGCTGCGCCGGCAGGGCCTGCGGGAGCTCTGGGCGCCGGAGTCGGAGTGCTTCGAGGACGTGCTGGAGCACCTGCGCGGGCGGTCGCTCGAGGGCCTGCGCATCGTCGTGCAGGAGCACGGGCAGTCGCTGTCGATGGTGGCGCATGCGCTGCGCCGGCAGGGCGCCGACGTCACGACCGTGACCGTCTACCGGGTGGAGGCGGCCTCCGACCTCGAGCCGATGTTCAAGCTGATCGACCTGGTCGCCGACCGCGCGCTCGATGCGGTCACCTTCACCTCGGCCCCGGCAGTGGCGGCGCTGATGGACGCCGCCGGCCCGACCGGTCGGCGCGAGGAGCTGGTCGGCGCCTTCCAGGCCGACGTCGTGGCGTCCTGCGTCGGGCCGGTGACCGCTGCGGCGTTCGAGATGTGGGGCGTGCCGACGATCTATCCGGACCGGTCCCGGCTCACCGCGATGGTCAAGCAGCTCGAGCTCGAACTCCCGTCGCGGCGCTCGGGGCTGACGCTCGAGCTGGTCGGCGGGCACCAGCTGTTGCTGCACGGCGACGACGTACTGCTCGACGGGCACGAGGTCCGTCTGTCGCCGGCGCCGGCGGCGGTGTTGCACGCGCTCGTCGCCAACCCCGGCAACGTCGTCGCGCGTCCCGCCCTGCTCGCGATGCTGCCGTCGGGCACCGCCGGATCGGAGCACGCGGTCGAGATGGCGGTCGCCCGGCTGCGCGCGGCGCTCGGGACGCGGGCGGTGCAGACCGTGGTCAAGCGCGGCTACCGGCTGGCGGTCGCGCAGTGACCCGTCTCGTCACCGTCGCGCACGGCACCCGGGCGCCTGAGGGCAACGCCGTCGCCCGTGCCCTGACCGGCGCCGCCGGGACCCGCCTCGGGATGCCGTGGGTGGCGTCGTACGTCGAGCTCGCGTCGCCCTTGTTTGCCTCCGTGATGGCGTCGGGGGTGCCGTCGGTGGTCGTGCCGCTGCTGCTGTCGGCGGGCCATCACGTGCGGCACGACATCGGATCGGGGCGTCCCCTCGGGCCTGACCCACTGCTTGCGGTCGCGCAGGTCGCGCGGCTTGTCGCGGCCGGTGCCTCTCCGGGCTCGCCCGTCGTCATGGTCGCCGCCGGCTCCCGCGATCCGCTCGCCACCCGCGACCAGATGCTCGCCGCGGCGTACCTCTCGGAGCAGTGGCGCGGCCCGGTCCGGCTCGCGACGCTGTCCGGCGTCGGCCGCCGGCCGGTCGACGTGGTCACGCCGCACGACGTCGTGTCGCCGTACCTGCTGGCGCCGGGGCACTTCGCCGACCGCTGTCGCGCGGAGTCGTCTGCCGCGGCCGTCGTCGCCGACGTGATCGGTGCGCACTCCGCCGTCGTCGACCTGGTGGTGTCGCGGGCCGTTGAGGAGCTGGCTGGTCGGCGCTCGGCCTGAGACTGCCTCGTCAGGCCGGGTCCGGGTCCCCGGTGACGTCGTGGGCGAGCGGATCGGCGAGGTGGGCGCCACCGAGGGGGTCGCGGGACCAGCGGGTGACGACCCAGCCGCGGTACGGCGAGCCCTCGAGGACGACTGCGCCCGTGTTGAGCAGCCGGGCCTCGGAGGGACCGCCGTGGCGGGCGGCGAAGGTGCGGATCGCGGCGCCGTGGCTGAACGCCACGACCGTGGCGTCGTCGGCATGGTCGCTGGTGATCGCGCCGACAGCGGCGGCGTACCGCTCGAAGAACCCGTGCCCGTCCGAGCCGCCCGGCATCGAGGCCGACAGGTCGCCCGCGATCCAAGCGGCGACGGTGTGGGCGTACGTCGCGACGGAAGCGTGGTCGGTCTTCATCTCCAGCTGGCCGGCGGCGATCTCCTCGAGCCCGTCGCTCACGACCACGTCGAGGCCCCGCGCCGCCGCGAGCGGAGCGGCGGTGAGCTGGGTGCGGATCAGAGGTGAGGCATAGACGGCGGTGATCGGCTCCACGGTCAGCACCGGCGGGATCGCGGCCGCCTGTCGGTGACCGAGCGGCGTCAGCGGCGCGCCGGGGACGGCGGTGTCGAGCGCGCCCGCCACGTTGGACGGGGTCTCGCCGTGGCGGATGAGGATGAGGCGCACGTCGTGAGCCTACGGGCGGGTCCGCACGCAGCTTGTAACGCGGTGTCGTGGGGTCTGGTGACCCTGTTCCAACGGGCTCATAGATCCCACAACACCGCGTTGCATGGGTTGGCGGCCCTCACCCCCGGTCCAGCTCCACCGTCTCCGGCGTGTGCAGCCGCACCAGGAACCGGTCGGTGTGGTCGGGGACCCGCGAGCGGGTCACCAGCGAGACGACGACCATCGTGGCAAGGGCGAGCGGCACGGTCCACGCCGCAGGCTGGCCCATCAGCGCGTCCACCCACCCGGACGGGATGGAGACGTTGACCGTCCACGCGATCGCGACGGCGGAGCTCAACCCACCCACGGCCAGTCCGGCGATGGCGCCGGCGGGGGTGAGCCGCCGCCACCAGATGCCCAGCAACAGCAGCGGGCAGAACGTCGCGGCCGCCATCGCGAAGGCCAGGCCGACCGCGCGGGCGACACCGAGGTTGGGCACCAGCAGCGCGACGACGCAGGGCACGGTCACGGCCACGACCGCCGCCAGGCGGAACGCCGCGACCCCGCCCAGCCGGGACCGCGCGGTGACGTCCTGGCTCAGCACCCCTGCGACGGCGATCGACAGTCCCGACGAGGTCGACAGGAAGGCCGCGAAGGCGCCCGCCGTCACCATCCCGGTCAGCACCTCGCCGAGCAGGCCGTCGACCATGATCCGCGGCAGCTCGAGCACCA
This sequence comes from Nocardioides endophyticus, assembly GCF_039543845.1. Lineage (NCBI taxonomy): Bacteria > Bacillati > Actinomycetota > Actinomycetes > Propionibacteriales > Nocardioidaceae > Nocardioides > Nocardioides endophyticus. The sequence continues at coordinate 13,523 of NZ_BAABKN010000022.1, forward strand.
GCGCGTCCGAGCTCCCCGAGGTCGCCAGCTCCGGCGCGTAGATCCGGCCGAGCGCGCCGTAGATCGGCGGCAGCAGGTAGAAGAGGCCGAGCAGCACCAACACCACGAGCGTCGTACGGCGGGCCGCTCGCCCGTCGGGGTTGGTGTAGAAGCGCACGACCACGTGCGGCAGGCCCATGGTGCCCAGGAACGTCGCGATGATCAGGGAGTAGGTGACGTAGAGGCCGGACGCACCGCCCGACGCCAACGGCACCGACCAGCCGCCGGCACCGGGCGGGTGGGGCGACGAGTCGCCGGCCCACACCACCAGCAGCACCGCGGCGGGGACGAGCAGGGCGGTCAGCTTGAGCCAGTACTGGAAGGCCTGCACGAAGGTGATGCTGCGCATCCCGCCGGACGTCACGTTGGCGAGCACGACGACGCCGACGATCACCGGGCCGACCCAGGTCGGCGCCCCGACCGCAGAGCGCAGGGTCAGGCCGGCACCCTGGAACTGCGGCAGCAGGTAGAGCCAGCCGATCGCGACGACGAGCACCGAGCAGACGGCCCGTACGCCGCGCGAGCCCAGCCGGGCCTCGGCGAAGTCCGGCAGCGTGTAGGCGCCGGACCGTCGCAGCGGGGCGGCGACGAGCACGAGCAGCACGACGTAGCCGGCGGTCCACCCGACGGGGTACCAGAGCATGTCGGCGCCGTTGAGCAGCACCAGCCCGGCGACGCCGAGGAACGACGCGGCCGACAGGTACTCGCCACCGATCGCGCTCGCGTTGAGCCGCGGGTGCACCGACCGCGAGGCGACGAAGAAGTCACTCGTGGTCCGCGAGAATCTCAGCCCCCACGTGCCGATCGCCAGGGTCGCGATCGTGACCAGGGTGATCGCGACGATCCCGGGGGCCGCGTCGAGGCCGGGATTCACCTGTCGACCTCCGAGAGGAGCTCGGCGAAGTCGCGCTCGTTGCGCTCGGCCCGTCGTACGTAGACCCAGCCGAGCGACACGAGCGCCGGATAGACCGCGACACCGAGCAGCAGCCAGCCGAGCGGCATCCCGAGCAGGCGTACGTCGGACAGGCCCGGCGCCAGGTAGAACGCGAGTGGCAGCAGGCCGATCGACAGCGCCATCACGGTGAGTACGCCGAGGGCGAGCCGCAGCTGTTCGCGCAGCAGTGACCGCATGTAGACGCCTCCGAGCCGGGTGCCGGCGTCGATGTCGGAGGTGCGTCCGGCGGGCGGCCGTCGGCGCGGTGGGCCGGTGACCCGGACCCGCTCCGACGGCACCCCTTCGGTCACGGCCCGACGGTCCGCGAGGCGAGCAACAGCTCGCGCAGCTCGCGGGTGTGCCGGCGGCTCACGACGAGCTCCTCGCCGCGAGGCCCGACGACCACCGTGCAGCGACCCCCGTCCATCCGCACCTCGGTGACGTGGGTGAGCGAGACCAGGAGGGAGCGATGGATCCGGACGAACCCGGCGCTCGCCCACTCCTCCTCGAGCGTGGTCAGCGGACTGCGCAGCAGGTGGGACTCGGCCGCCGTGTGCAGCCGCGCGTAGTCGCCCTGCGCCTCGACGTGGGTGATGTCGCAGCGGTTGATGAAGCGGGTCACGCCGCCGCGCTCGACGGCGACCTGCGCCTCGTCTCGGGCAGGCGCGGACTCGGTCGCGCCGTCGAGGGTGCTGGCGACGCGGCGTACCGCCTCCGCGAGCCGGCTCGCCCCGACCGGCTTGAGCACGTAGTCGACCGCGCGCAGGTCGAAGGCCTCGACCGCGTGCTGCTCGTGTGCAGTGACGAAGACGACCGGCGGTGGGTTCCGGAAGCGGCGGAGCACCTGCGCCAGCTCCAGCCCTGTCAGGCCCGGCATCTGGATGTCGAGGAAGACCGCGTCGACCTCGCCCTCCTGCAGGATCCGCAGCGCCTCGGTCGCCGACGAGCTGGTGACGACGTCGGTGACCCGAGGCTCGGCCGCGAGCAGGTAGGCGAGCTCGTCGAGGGCAGGCTTCTCGTCGTCCACCACCAAGACCCTCATATGTGGACTCCTGGCGCGAACTTCGGCACTCGCACGGTCACCTTGGTGCCGGCGCCCGGTGCGGTCTCCACGACCAGACCGTAGTCGTCGCCGAAGGAGCTGCGCAGCCGGCCGTCCACGTTGCCGAGCCCCACGGAGTCCAGGGTCGCGTCGCCGGCGAGCGCACGCCGTACGACGTCGGGGTCCTCGCCCACTCCGTCGTCCTCCACCTCGATCACGCACTCCTGGTCCTGGTCTCGGGCGATGATGCTGATGGAGCCGCCGTCCTCGGCCGACTCGAGGCCGTGGCGTACGGCGTTCTCGACCAACGGCTGGATGCAGAGGAAGGGTACGGCGACGGGCAGGACCTCCGGCGCGATCCGCAGCGTCACCCGGAGCCGGTCGCCGAACCGCGCCTGCTCCAGCAGCAGGTAGCGCTCGACGGACCGGAGCTCCTCGGCGAGCGTCGTGTACTCCCCGTGGCGCCGGAAGGAGTAGCGGGTGAAGTCGGCGAACTCCGTCAGCAGGTCGCGCGCCCGGTCGGGGTCGGTGCGCACGAAGCTGGCGATCGCGCCGAGGGAGTTGTAGATGAAGTGCGGGCTGATCTGGGCCCGCATGGCGCGCACCTCGGCCTCCATCAACCGGGTGCGCGAGGCGTCGAGCTCGGCGAGCTCGAGCTGCGCGCCCACCCACTGCGCGACCTCGTCGGCGGCCCGGGCGAGCCCCGCGGTCGGCTCGGTGGCGAACACCTGGAGCGTGCCGACGACGCGCTCCTCGGTGACCAGCGGGCTCACCACCGCCGCCCGGATCTCGCAGCCCGCTGTCGTACAGGGGAGGTCGCCACGGTCGAAGACCCGGGTACGCCCGACCTCGACCGTCGTCGCGGCGAGCCGCGCGCACTGCTCCTCGTGGTGCTGGCCGGAGCCGTGCCAGGCGAGCAGGCCCGCGGTGTCGGTCAGTGCCAGGGCCGGGCTGCCGAGCAGGTCGTGCAGATGCCGGATGCTGCGCTCCGCGCTCTCGCCGGTGAGCCCGGCTCGCAGTGGCGGTGCCGCGAGCGAGGCGTTGTGGAGGGTGCGGAAGGTGGCGCGGTCGGCCTCGGTCCCCAGGTGCCGGCGGCGCCACGGGCGAGGCATCGTCGGCGGTCCGCGCTCAGCTGAAGTCGATGAGGAGGACGTCGTCGGCTTCGGCCGGCTTGCCCGACGGCTCCGTCATCGTCGATTCAGGCCGCGCTGCCACCGTCGCGCGGAAGCACGAGGCGACGTACGGCAGCTGCATGCCGTCCATGCCGCGGCCGTAGTCGTCGTACAACGCAAGCACCTCGGCGACCTTGGCCTGTCGTGCGTCGTCGTCGAGCACCGCCACGTTGGACCGTGAGACGACCAGGTCCTGGACCGAGGTCCGGTCGATCGTCTGCCAGTGCCGGAACGACGCGTCCTCGACGTCGTCGAAGTACGCCGAGGCCTGCAGCGGCGCCACGCTCTCCTGCCGGTCCGGGTTGCCGATGATCCGGCCGAGCTTGCGGACCCAGGGGATCTGCTCGTCGCGCTTGTTCCACACCAGTGCGAGCTGGCCGCCGGGCCGCAGCACGCGGGCGATCTCCGGTAGGGCGACGTCGTGGTCGAACCAGTGGAACGCCTGCCCGGCCACCACGACGTCGTACGACGCGTCGGCGGCTGGGAGCTGCTCGGCGGAGGCGACGGAGGTGGGCACGTCGGGGAGCCGGGCCCGGAGCCGCGCGAGCATGGCGTCGTCGGGGTCGGTGGCGTGCACGTCGTGGCCGAGCGCGACGAGCGCCTCGGTCAGCTTGCCGGTGCCGGCGCCGATCTCGAGCACGGTGATCGGCTCGTCGCCGACCAGCCAGGCCGCGGCCTCCGCGGGGTAGCCAGGCCGGCCACGGTCGTAGGCATCGGCGACGGAGCCGAAGGCACGGGCGGGGGAGGGCTGGTCACTCATCGGGCTCACCGTACCCGCTCGGTAGCCTTCACCGAGTGAGTCAAGACCCGTTGTCGCAGCTGGTCTCCCTGGAGGGAGTCCCGTCCGCGTACGCCGCCGCCCGCGACGGCATCGACGTGATGCTGCGCGACCGTGGCCTGCGGCGTACCTCTCCCGAGACGACCGGGGAGAGCCTGCTGCGGGGCGCCCACGCCAGCGCGGTGCTGGAGGGCTCGACCGCGACGCTGCCCGAGGTGCGCGCCGGGACGGGTGACGAGATCTCGGCCGACGCGGTCCGGGTCTCGACCGAGCTGCTCGGACTGGCGCCGGCCCTCACCCGGGCGCCCCTGCAGGCGCTGGCGCGCATCCACGCGCTGGCCGCCGCCGGGCTCCCGGCCGAGAGCCGGGGGCGGCCCCGCGACGGCGCCGCGGCAGAGACGCTCCGCGGCGTCGGCCAGCTGCTGACCGCGCCGACCGAGGCGCCGGCCCTGCTGGTCGCGGCGATCGCGCACGCGACGCTCGCGACGGCTGCCCCGTTCGCGTCGCACAACGGCCTCGTGGCCCGGGCCGCCGAGCGGCTGGTGCTGGTCGCGCGCGGCGTCGACGAGAAGTCGCTGGTCGTGCCGGAGGCCGGGCACCTGGCGCTGCGTGCGGCGTACGAGTCCAACCTGCGCGGCTACCGCGACGGTGGCGTCGCGGGCGTGCACTCCTGGCTGCTCTACGCGGCCGAGGCGTACTCGGCGGGCGCCGAGGCGAGCCCGCTGCGGCGGGCGGCCGACTAGGCGTCGTCCGTCGCCTCACCGTTTGGAGACGCAAACGGCACCCGGTTCTCGAGTGGTGGGCCGGGTGCCGTCGCTGACACGTGAGACCGTTGGCTACCAAGCGTGCTTCTTCTAACTGCGGCCCCGGGTGTATCCCGGCTCGGCCAGCGCCCTGATGAAGGGTAGATCGCCGCGTGGGTACCAGGTTCACGTGCAGGATATGGAGTTCTGTCTTCATGTGTACGCCGGTCCCGAGCAGTCCGCAAGGGTTGACATGATCGGCCATGTGTGGGGCGGCTCAGGCCCCTAGACGACGGCGTCGGGCGCTGGCCCAGAGCACCCCACCGACCGCGACGACCCCGCCCACGGCGAGTGCCGCCAGCGTCGGCTTCGCGGGTGGGAACGGCATCCGGGCGCGGAGGGCGACCGGCTTGGTGAAGACCAGGATCGGCCACTCGTGGGCGGCGGCGGCCTTGCGCAGCTCCCTGTCCGGATTCACGGCGTACGAGTGCCCGACGGCCTCGAGCATCGGCACGTCGGTGACCGAGTCGCTGTAGGCGTAGCTGCGCTCGAGGTCGTAGCCGACCTCGTCGGCGAGCTCCTGGATGGCGCGGGCCTTCTCCTCGGCGTACGCGTAGTACTCGATCTCGCCGCTGTAGCGGCCGTCGACGATCTCCATGCGGGTCGCGATCACGCGGTCGGCGCCCAGCATCGCCGCGATCGGCTCGACCACCTCGGCACCGGAGGCGGACACGATCACGACGTCGCGGCCGGCCAACCGGTGCTCCTCGATGAGTGACACGGCCTCGTCGTACACGAGGGGCTCGACGACGTTGTAGAGCGTGTCCGCGACGATCTCACGGACGGTCGCCACGTCCCAGCCGGTGCAGAGCTGCGACATGAACTGCCGCAGCTTCTCCATCTGGTCGTGGTCCGCGCCGCCGACGAGGTAGACGAACTGCGCGTACGCCGAGCGCAGGACCGCGCGCCGGGAGATCAGACCGCCTGCCTGGAAGGGCTTGCTGAACGCAAGAGTGCTCGACTTGGCGATGATCGTCTTGTCGAGGTCGAAGAAGGCCGCGGTGAGCGCCATGACCTCATCGTAGGTGGCGATCGGCCGGGTTCCGTCCACAGGGAGGGTGTCGAACGCCCTTCTCCACAAGGGAAATCGGCGCGGTCGCCGCCGAGCGACGGTTCCAGGAAGCATCGCCGGCATGACTGCTCCGCTCTTCGTCACCCGTGACCACTCCCTCCTCGACCAGCTGCTGCGACTGGCTGCGGCGGCCGGCATCACCCCCGACGTCGCACCCGACACCGGTGCCGCGCTGCGCCTGTGGCCGATGGCGCCGCTGGTCCTGGTCGGTGCCGATGCCGCCGCCGAGCTGGCGGCGATCTCGCCCGCCCGCAGACCCGGGGTTCACGTGGTCGCCTGGGGTCCGGTCCCCGACGAGATGTTCCGGGCCACGGTCGCCCTGGGTGGCGAGAGCGTCGCCCAGCTGCCGTCCTCGGAGGCCTGGTTGGTCGAAGCGCTCACCGACCTCGGCGACCCCCAGCGATCGGCCGGCACGGTGATCGGGGTGACCGGCGGCAGTGGTGGGGCGGGCGCGACGACCTTCGCCTGCGCGCTCGGGCAGCTGGCCTCGCGACGCGGGCGCGCCGTCGTCATCGACGCCGACCCGCTCGGCCCCGGTGTCGACCGGGTGCTCGGCCTCGAGGACCGCGATGGGGTGCGCTGGGACGGGCTGTGCCACACGACCGGCCGGCTCAGCGCCCGGTCGCTGCGTGAGGCGATGCCGCGCCGCGACGATCTCGCGGCGCTCACCTGGCGGGCCGGCGCGACCGGCACGCTGCAGGCGTTCGCCGTACGAGAGGTCCTGTCGGCGGCGCAGCGCGGTCACGACTTCGTCGTGGTCGACCTACCTCGGTCGAGCGACCCACTGGTCGACGAGCTCGCCGCCCGGTGCGACCGGCTGCTCGTGGTGGTCGTCCCGACGGTTGCCGGCGTCGCGTCCGCGGTCCGGATCTGTGCCCGGCACCCCGACCCGAGCCGGGTGCGCCTGGTCGTGCGGGGCGGCGGTGTCGAGTCGCCGGCGATCGCCCGGGCGACGCGGGTCCCGGTGCTCGCCACGATGTCCGACCAGCGCGGCCTCGCCGAGTCCATCGACCTCGGCCTGGGGCCGGTGCGCTCCCGGCGCGGAGCTCTCGGCCGGGCCGCCGACGACGTCCTCGACCAGCTTGCGCTCCTGCACCCGGCCGCGGCATGAACGTGACTGCCTCGCCCGACCTCGAGGCGGTGCGCGACCGGCTGGCGCGCACGCCCGGTGAGCTGACCCCGCACCGGGTAGCCGAGGCGTTGCGCCAGGCCGGCCGGCCCGTCGGCGACGCCGAGGTGCTCGCGGTCTACGAGACGCTCCGGCGTGACGTGGTCGGCGCCGGTCCGCTCGAGCCGCTGCTACGGACGTCGGGCGTGACCGACGTACTCGTCAACGGAGCGGAGCGGGTCTACCTCGACCGCGGGGGCGGCCTCGAGCTCACGAGCGTCCGCTTCCCTGACGAGGAGTCGGTCCGCCGGCTCGCGCAGCGGCTGGCCGCGCTGGGCGGGCGCCGGCTCGACGACGCGACGCCGTACGTCGACCTCCGGCTCCCCGACGGCACCCGCTTCCACGCCGTCCTGGCGCCGCTCGCCCGTCCGGGGACGGTGATCTCGCTGCGCGTCCCGCGGCGGCAGGGCTTCACCCTCGACGAGCTGGTCCAGCACGGCACGCTCGACGGCACCACCGCGGAGCTGCTCGAGGCGATCGTGGCCGCGCGTCTTGCATTCCTCGTCAGCGGCGGCACCGGATCGGGCAAGACGACCCTGCTCGCCGCCCTGCTCGCGCGGGTCGGCGCCGACGAGCGCCTGGTCGTCGTCGAGGACGCCAGTGAGCTGCGCCCCGACCATCCGCACGTCGTCGCTCTGGAGGGGCGTCCGGCCAACCTCGAGGGCGCCGGCGCGGTCGAGGTGCGCACCCTGGTGCGGCAGGCGCTGCGGATGCGACCGGACCGGCTGGTGGTCGGTGAGGTCCGCGGGGCCGAGATCGTGGACCTGCTGGCCGCCCTCAACACCGGTCACGAGGGCGGGTGCGGCACCTTGCACGCCAACTCCGCGATCGATGTGCCCGCGCGGGTGGAGGCGCTCGCGCTCGCCGCCGGACTCGGTCGCGAAGCGGCCCACAGCCAGCTCGCCTCGGCCGTCGACGTGGTCCTGCACCTGGCTCGCGACGCCGACGGCGTACGCCGGCTCCGGCAGGTCGCCGTGCCCGCCCGGGCAACCGACGGTCTGGTGTCGATGGTGTCGGCACTCGAGGTGTCCCGTGACGGTCGGCCCCGGCCGGGCCCGGCTGCCGGGATCCTCGCGGACCGGATCAGAGCGGCGACATGAGCGCCGCGGCGATCGCAGCAGGCTGCTCGGCGCTGGCGGCCGCCCTGCTGGTCCGGCCGCCGCCTCGACTGACCCGAGGCGTCCCGACGGCTTCGCGCGGGTGGGTGCTCCCGGCGGTGCTGGGGGCAGGGGTGCTGGCCGCCGTTGTGGCACCCCGCGCCGGTGCACTGCTCCTCGTGGTGGCGGGCGCCGCGTCGGCTGGCGTCGCGTTGGTCCGACGGCAACGGCGGCGCAAGGCGGCCGAGCAGGTCTCGGCGCGGGTGCTGGAGACGTGCGAGGCGATGGCGAGCGAGCTCGCGTCCGGGCAGGCGCCGGGGGAGTGCCTGGACCGGGCGGCCGCGGCCTGGTCACCGCTGGCGCCGGTCGCGGCCGCGTTCCGGGTCGGCGCCGACGTGCCTGCGGCGATGCGCGCCCTGGCCGCCGAGCTCGACGGCGCCGCCGACCTGCGGGTCGTCGCCGCGGCGTGGCAGGTCGCGCACCGCACAGGCGAAGGACTGGCGACGACGATCGACCGGGTCGCCGAGTCCCTGCGCGCCGCCGCCGGCACTCGCCGGGTCGTCGCAGGTGAGCTCGCCTCGGCACGGGCCACGGCGCGTCTGGTGGCCGGGCTCCCGGTGCTGGCGCTCGCGATGGGTTCGGGCGCGGGGGGTGATCCCTGGGGCTTCCTGCTCGGCACCGCTCCGGGCCTGGGGTGCCTGGCGCTCGGGCTGGCGTTCGGGCTTGCCGGGCTCTGGTGGATCGAGGCCATCGCCCGCAGTGCGGAGGAGGTCGCATGAGTTGCCCACGAAACCGCGGACTTCCTCCGCTCCGCTCCTCCAGCCCACGCTTTCGCAGGGACGCCGCGTGACGTGGCTGGCGGCCGTCGCGGCGGCAGCAGCGGTGGCGCTCCTGGTGCGGTCGCGCCCGACGCTGCCCGTCATGCCCTCCGCGTCGGCGACTGCGGCAACGAGCCCGGGCGCCGACGCGGGGTGGCTGCGCCGCCACCGGCTGCTGTGGTCGGCCCTCGCGGGGATCGCGGCGGTGGTGTTCGTCTCCGGCCCCGCCGGGGTGCCTGCCGGCGCAGCGGCTGCCGTGTCGACCTGGGTCGTGATCGGCCGTGCGGAGCCGGCGAGGGTGCGCGTACGACGACGGGCGGTGGCCCGAGACCTGCCGCACGTCGTCGCTCTCTTCGCCGCCGCCCTGCGCTCCGGCGCGGCGCCCGCAGACGCGATCGACCAGGTCTGTCGGGCACTGCCCGGTCCGGCCTCCGACCGGCTGTCCGGGGTGGCCGCCCGGCTCTCGGTCGGGCTCGACCCCGAGCAGGTGTGGTCCTCCCTCGCCGACGACCCACCGCTCGTCAGCCTCGGTCGCACCCTGGCCCGGGCGCACGCCACCGGGGCGCCCGTCGTCGCCGCGGTCGAACGGCTCGCCGACGAGCTCTCCCGGACCGGTCGGTCCGAGGCCGAGGAGCGGGCCAGGGCGGTCGGGGTCCAGGCCGCGGTGCCGCTCGGCCTCTGTCTGCTGCCGGCGTTCGTGCTGATCGGCATCGTGCCGTTGGCGGTCGCCCTGCTGACCGGGCTCGACCTGTGAGACGCCACGAATCGTCCACCGGCGACGTGCCGACCGCGTTCTCCACAGCTGACCCGATGGCCCCAGCAGCGCGGCCGCCGATCCCGGATCGTCGACGTCGTCCGGCCACATCGGGTGGCCCGGATCACCAGTAGAACAAGGAGAAACCATGTCGTTGCCCCCTCGCCCATTCGCCCGCCGCCCTCGCCGTGAAGCCGCGGTCCGAGACCAGCGCGGCATCACCACAGCGGAGTACGCCGTCGGCACCGCCGCCGGTGCCGGCCTTGCCGGACTGCTCTACAAGCTGCTGACCGGTGGCTTCGGTGACCAGTTGCTCAAGACGCTGTTCGACCACGTCCTCGGGCTGCTGGGGATCGGGTAGTGCGACCGCGACCCGCTCACGCGTGCCACCCAGGTCGGAGCGCCTGCTGCGCGGGGCTGACGTGGGAGACACGCCCTCGCCGCGACGAGCGCGGCGCCGCGACCGCCGAGCTGGCGATGACCCTGCCGTTGCTGATGGCGGTGACGATCGGCCTGGTCTGGCTGCTCGCGGTGGGCACGGCGCAGGTGCGCGCCGTCGACGCCGCCCGGGAGACGGCCCGTGCCGTCGCTCGGGGCGACGCGACGGACGTGGCCGTGGCGCGTGGCGAGCGGGTCGCTCCACCCGGCAGTGCGGTCACCGTCCGCGACAACGGTGGCGAGGTCACCGCCGTCGTCGTCGGGCGGGTGTCCGGACCTGGCGGGCTCTTCGACCTGCCGTTCGCCCGGGTCTCCGCCCAGGCCGTCGCGGCGACCGAGGAGGCGTCGCGGTGAGGGCCGGCGAACGCGGTTCGGCGACGCCGTTCGCCATCGCCTGTCTCGGCCTGTTGGTCCTCCTGGCGGGAGCTCTCGGCGTCGTGGCCGCGATGGTCCACGCACATCGTCGCGCGCAGTCCGCCGCTGACCTGGGTGCGCTGGCCGCCGCGCAGGCCCTGGCCGCCGGCGCCGACGGCTGTGCTGCCGGTGGGCGCATCATCGGGGCCAACGGTGCCGCCCTCACGTCCTGCCAGGTGACGGGTCGGGAGGTGCGGCTCCGGGTCGAGGTCACGGGGCCGCACTGGCTGGGTCAGACCGCCGACCTCACCGCCGAGGCACGGGCAGGGCCGACAGGTTCAAGCCAAGCGGCGCAACCGGCGACTCAGTAGCTGCGGTCGTTGCTGTTGCCGTCCTGGTCGGTACGACGGTCGGCGTCGTGCTTGTCCAGCTTCTCCGAGAGCTCGCTCAGCTGCTTGGCCTCGCGGCGCTGCCGCAGGCTCCGCTTGGTGCCCCACTTGCTGATCGTGAAGCCCCAGAGGATGGCGAGGCCGCTGCCGAGCCCGATGAGGTACAGGCCAAGCGCGGTGACGTCGAGGCCGAGGATCTCGACGTTGGTGCCGTCGGCCGTGAATACGGCGGCCACGACCGCGAGCGCGCCGACCAGGAGGACCAACAGACCGAAGACCATGCGCGGAGGCTATGGCACATCGAGCAGTAGGTCGAGGAGGGCGGCCGCAGCGGTCTTGTCGAGCGGGTTGTTCTGGTTGCCGCACTTGGGGGACTGGATGCACGACGGACAGCCGTCGTCGCAGGTGCAGGAGGTGATCGCGTCACGGGTGGCGCTCAGCCAGGCGCGCGCCGTACGGAAGCCGCGCTCTGCGAAGCCGGCGCCGCCCGGGTGTCCGTCGTAGACGAAGACCGTCAGCTGTCCGGTGTCGGCGTGCAGAGCCGTCGAGACGCCGCCGATGTCCCAGCGGTCGCAGGTGGCGAACAACGGCAGCAGCCCGATCGAGCAGTGCTCCGCGGCGTGCGCGGCGCCAGGCAGGTCGGCGGGAGCGAGGCCCGACTCGGCCAGGGCGTGCTCGGGCACGGTCCACCAGACTGCGGCGGTGCGCAGGGATCGTTCGGGCAGGTCGAGCGGCTCCTCGCCGAGCACCTCACCGCCGGGCTGGCGGCGCCGCAGGAACGCGACTACCTGATGGGTCACGTCCACCACCCCGAAGGACAGCCGGCAGGACCCCCACCGCGCATGCTCGCGCTCCTCGACGATCGAGATGTCGGTGACCTCGCGCGCCGTCGTCGAGTAGTCGGGCTCGGCGCGGCCGATGACGGCCACGTGCTCCTCGAGGTCGAGCGAGCGGACCAGCCAGGTCTCTCCGCGGTGCACGTAGACCGCGCCGGGATGGGCGGTGCCATGCGAGCTCGAGGCGTCGACGGTGCCGATGACCCGTCCGGTCTCCTCCTCGACCAGCTGGACCGGAGCGCCACCCGCGGAGCGGATGTCGGCGAGGTCGCTGGCCCGGCGCCGGTCCGTCCAGTACCAACCGCGCGGGCGGCGCCTCAACAGGCCGCCGTCGGTGAGCGCGTCGACGACCTCGCGCGTCGTCGGGCCGAAGAGCGCCAGATCGTCCTCGGTCAGGGGCAGCTCCTGGGCGGCGGCGCAGAGTTGCGGCCCGAGGACGTAGGGATTGGCCGGGTCGAAGACGGTCGCCTCGACGGGCCGGCCGAGGAGCGCCTCCGGATGGTTGACCAGGTAGGTGTCGAGCGGGTCGTCGCGGGCGATGAGGATCCCGAGCGCGTCCCGGGCGCCGCGACCGGCCCGGCCGATCTGCTGCCACAGGGCGGCGCGGGTGCCGGGGAAGCCGGCCATCAGCACGGCGTCGAGCCCGCTGACGTCGATCCCCAGCTCGAGGGCGTTGGTGGCGGCGAGCCCGATCAGCTCCCCGCTCCGCAGCGCCTCCTCGAGGGCGCGGCGCTCCTCGGGGAGGTAGCCGCCGCGGTAGGCCGCCACCCGGCCCGGCAGCGAGGCGTCGACATCCGCGAGCAGTTCGGCCGCGGTCATCGCCACCTGCTCCGCGCCCCGACGCGAACGCACGAACGCGAGCGTGCGGACGTCTGACGACACCAGGTCGGCCAGCAGGTCCGCGGTCTCCGACGAGGCGGCGCGTCGCACGGGTGCGCCGTTCTCGCCCGTGTGGGTGGTGAACGGCGGCTCCCACAGCGCGAGCGAGACCCGACCCCGCGGCGAGGCGTCGTCGGTGACCGCCATGACGTCCAGACCGGTCAGTAGCGCCGCGGCCAGGTCCGGCTGCGCCACCGTCGCGGAGGCCAGGACGAAGGTCGGGGCCGCGCCGTACGACGCGCATATCCGCCGCAGCCGCCGCAGGATCTGGGCGACGTGAGCGCCGAACACGCCCCGGTAGTGATGGCACTCGTCGACCACGACGTAGTGGAGCGAGCCGAGGAAAGGCGCCCACCGCTGGTGTCCGGGCAGGAGCGATCGGTGCAGCATGTCGGGATTGGTGAGGATGTACTCCCCGTGGTCGCGGGCCCAGTCGCGCTGTTCGCGGCTGCTGTCGCCGTCGTGAGTGGTGGCGCGTACGTCGAGCCCCAGGGTCATGACGCTGGCCAGCTGGTCCTGCGCGAGCGCCTTGGTCGGTGCCAGGTAGAGCACGGTGGCGCCGCGTTGCCCGCGCGGTCCCCGGGCCTCGCGGATCGCGGTCAGCGCCGGCAGCTGGTAGCCGAGGCTCTTGCCCGAGGCGGTGCCCGTGGACAGCACCACGTGCTGCCCCTGGCGGGCAGCGTCGGCGGCGATCGCCTGGTGCTGCCACAGCCGGTCCACGCCGCGGGCTCGGAACGCGACCGCCACGTCCGGGTCCACCCAGTCCGGCCACGCCGCCTCACGTGCGGCGCGGGGAGGGAGCACCTCCAGGTGCCGCAACCGGTCCTCCCGCCCCGGCACGGACGCCAGCCGGTCGACCAGGTCTCCCAGGTCGACCGACGGGGAGCGCGGGGTCGTGGACATCGGTCCATTCTGACCGAGAGCGCCGACACCAGGTGACTGCGGAGGTGACCAGGAAGCCGCAGAAAGGCGCCGTACGTCGTACTCTGCCTCGCGAGGTTCGTCTCGGGCTTGTTGGCTACTTTGTGCGCGGGACGGCATCAGCGTGGTTTCATTGACCAGGCCGGACGCCGGGGGCAAGCGCCGCCGCGGACCGGTCGACCGAACGAATTGCACCGGGAGACTAGTGGTGGACCTGACCCTGACGACGCGCGACGCCGGTGGGAAGACCATCGTTGCGGTCGGTGGCGAGATCGACGTCTACACGGCCCCGAAGCTGCGAGACAAGATCACCGAGTTGGTCGCCGCCGGGGCCTACGACATCGTGGTCGACATGGAGGAGGTCGAGTTCCTCGACTCCACCGGACTCGGCGTCCTGGTCGGCGGCCTGAAGAAGGTCCGGGCCCACGACGGCACGCTCGAGCTGGTCTGCAACCAGGACCGCCTGCTCAAGATCTTCCGGATCACCGGCCTCGCGAAGGTGTTCGTGATCCACGACTCCGCCGAGGCGGCCCTCGCGGGCAGCTGATCACCCTCGTCGTACCGACCCCCGCTCCGCCGTCCTCGGACGCCGGGGCGGCTGCCATTTGCGGCGTGTTCGCGACACGCCATATGTTCCACGTCACATCCCGGTGCTCTCTGGGGCGTGACCCTGCGTAGACTCCGGCCCGTCCGTATGAGATCTGCATCACTCCAGCAGCACACTCAGGAGGAACCGCATGACGGGGATCAGTCCCGCTGTCGTGGAGCTCTCCGGGGGCAATCTCGTCCTGGTCATCGTTGTCGCACTCATCGCGCTGGGCGCGCTTGCGATGGCAGCGATGTTCCGCCAGGAGGTCCTTGCCGCCGGTGAAGGCACCGACAACATGAAGAACATCGCCCAAGCGGTCCAAGAGGGCGCGAACGCCTACCTGACCCGGCAGTTCCGGACGCTCGCCATCTTTGCGGCGATCGCGTTCTTCGGGTTGTTGGCGTTACCGGCCGATGACGCCGGCGTCCGCATCTTCCGCTCCGTCTTCTTCCTGGTCGGCGCCGGGTTCTCCGCCACGGTCGGGTACCTCGGCATGAACCTCGCCGTGCGGGCCAACCTGCGCGTCGCGGCCGCGGCCAACACCGAGGGCCGCGAACCCGCCATGCGGATCGGCCTCCGGACCGGAGCCATGGTCGGCATGCTGACCGTGGGTCTCGGACTCCTCGGCGCGAGCCTCGTCGTCCTGTTCTTCCAGGACGAGGCGCCGGACGTGCTCGAGGGCTTCGGCTTCGGGGCCGCCCTGCTCGCCATGTTCATGCGTGTCGGCGGCGGCATCTTCACCAAGGCGGCCGACGTCGGTGCCGACCTCGTGGGCAAGGTCGAGAACAACATCCCCGAGGACGACCCGCGCAACGCGGCGACGATCGCCGACAATGTGGGCGACAACGTCGGCGACTGCGCGGGCATGGCCGCCGACCTCTTCGAGTCGTACGCCGTCACCCTCGTCGCCGCCTTGATCCTCGGCTCTCAGGCGTTCGGGGACAAGGGGCTGGTGTTCCCGCTGCTGATCCCCGCCATCGGGGCGCTGACGGCCGTCGCGGGTGTCTACCTCACCCGGCCGCAGGCCGGCGTCAACGGGCTGACGACCATCAACCGGTCGTTCTACCTGTCCTCGGGCATCGCCGCCGTGGCCAGCGTGATCCTTGCCTACGTCTACCTGCCGGGCAGCTTCAGCGAGTTCAACAACATCGCCGGCGGCCTGTCCACCGCCGACGGCGACCCGCGGTTCATCGCGGCGTCGGCGGTCGTGATCGGCATCGTGATGTCGGCCGGGATCCTGGCCCTCACCGGCTACTACACCGGCACGGAGCACCGCCCGGTCAAGGACGTCGGCAAGACCTCGCTCACCGGCGCGGCCACCGTGATCCTGTCCGGGCTCTCGGTGGGCTTCGAGTCCGCGGTCTACACGACGCTCGTGATCGGCGCCGCCGTGTTCGGCGCCTACCTGCTCGGCGGCGCCGCCCTCACGGTGTCGCTGTTCGCGGTGGCGCTCGCCGGCTGCGGGCTGCTGACCACCGTCGGCGTGATCGTCGCGATGGACACGTTCGGCCCGGTCTCCGACAACGCGCAGGGCATCGCGGAGATGTCGGGTGACGTCAGCGAGCACGGCGCGCAGATCCTCACCGACCTCGACGCGGTCGGCAACACGACCAAGGCGATCACCAAGGGCATTGCGATCGCGACGGCGGTCCTCGCGGCCACGGCGCTCTTCGGGTCGTACGCGACGTCCGTGTTCGAGGCGCTCAACGAGGCCAACGTGGGGCCGGACGAGGCCTACCTGCTCGACTTCTCGGTCTTCAACCCCGCCGTGATCGTGGGCGTGCTCCTCGGTGCGGCCGTGGTCTTCCTGTTCTCCGGATTGGCGATCAACGCCGTCGCCCGGGCTGCGGGCGCGGTCGTCTACGAGGTCCGTCGCCAGTTCCGGGAGATCCCCGGGATCATGGAGGGCACCGGCCGTCCGGAGTACGGCAAGGTCGTCGACATCGTCACCAAGGACTCCCTGCGCGAGCTGACCACGCCGGGCATCCTCGCGGTGCTGGCGCCGGTCGCGGTCGGCTTCGGCCTCGGGGCGACCGCCCTGGCCGGCTTCCTCGCCGGTGCCATCGGCACCGGCACCCTGATGGCGGTCTTCCTGGCCAACTCGGGCGGTGCCTGGGACAACGCCAAGAAGCTGGTCGAGGACGGCAACCACGGCGGCAAGGGCTCCGAGGCCCACGCGGCCACGGTCATCGGCGACACCGTCGGCGACCCGTTCAAGGACACCGCCGGCCCGGCGATCAACCCGCTGATCAAGGTGATGAACCTGGTCTCGCTGCTGATCGCCAGTGCCGTGGTCTCGTTGAGCGTCGGCGACGACCAGAACGACGCGGCCCGGATCGTGATCGCCGTGGTGGCGGTGGCGATCATCGCCGGGGCGGTCTACGTGTCCAAGCAGCGCGAGGTCACCATCGGTGACGACGCGCCGGGTGCGACGGCCCCGCCGCCGCCTCCGCCGCCCCCGCCGACCGAGCCGCCCCCGCCGCCGCCGAGCGATCCGGCTCCGACCCAGCAGTTCCAGGCGCCCCACCAGCACTAGTAATCGGCGTTGACCCGTCCACGACCTGTGGGCGGGTCAACGTTCATTTGCGGGCCTCTAGGCTCTTGCCGTGACTGACGACGTGGCCGCACCGCTCCCGCACCGTCTGCGTGATGCCCTGGTGGCCGCGGACTTCAGTTACGACCGGGTGGCCGAGCTGCTCGGTCCCGCCGCGCACGACGCGCTGGCGCGCAACGAGACGACGCCCGCACTGCGCCGTACGACGGGCAGCGGGCCCCTCGAGACGCTGACCCGGCTCTTCCTCCTCCAGGCCGTCGTCGACCTCGAGTCGGCCGAGCGGGCACTCCCGGGACTGGTCGACCGCCTCGCCGCCGAAGGGTTCCTCGAGCGCTCGGTCGGCGAGGTCGCGGCCCGCCTCGACGTGCGCCCGTACGCCGCGGACGGGGACAGCCTGTGGGTGGTCAGCGACCTCACTCCGGGGCTCGACGGCGGCCCCAACCGGGTGGGGCCCGACCACGTCCTGGGCATCAGCTCCGCGTCGACGTCGCTGGCCCAGCTCACCATCCGCGAGCAGGTCGCCCGCTCGCTCGACCTCGGGACCGGCTGCGGAGTCCAGGCGCTGCACCTGGCCGGCCACAGCGGCGCCGTGGTGGCGACCGACGTCAACGAACGGGCGCTGCGGCTGACTCGGTTCAACGTCGCCCTCAACGACGTCCGCACGCCGGTCGACGTCCGCGCCGGCTCCTTCTTCGAGGCGGTGGCGAGCGAGCGGTTCGACCTGATCGCCACCAACCCGCCGTTCGTGATCTCGCCGGCGACCGGCGAGCGCCTGGTCTACCGCGACTCCGGCCTACCGGGTGACCGCGTGGTCGAGCACATCGTGCGCACGGCCCCCGACCACCTGACGGAGGGCGGCTGGTGCCAGGTCCTGGCCAACTGGGTGATCCCGACAGGCCAGGACTGGGAGGACCGGTTGGCGTCCTGGGTCGACGACGAGTGCGACGCCTACGTCGTCCAGCGCGAGGTCATCGACCCGGCGTCGTACGTCGAGCTCTGGCTCAAGGACGCCGGCCAGCACGGTGGTCCCGACTACGCGACCCGCTACGACACCTGGGTGTCGTGGTTCGAGCAGCAGGGCATCGAGGCAGTCGGGTTCGGCTGGATCAACCTGCGCCGTTCCGGTGCCGCGCAGCCGGTCCGCGACCTCCTCGAGTGGCCGTACGACGTGGAGCAGCCGATCGCGCCCGCGCTGCACTCGTGGGCGAGCGCGGGTGACGTCGTCGTCGACCTGGACTCCCGGCTCGTCGTCCGCCCGGACATCCAGCAGGAGACCGTCGGTGCGCCCGGCGCCGCCGACCCCGAGGTGGTCGTGCTGCGTCAGCAGCGGGGGCTGCGCCGGGCCCGTCAGGCCGACACCGTCGAGGCCGCGCTCGTCGGCGCCTGCGACGGCGAGCTCAGCGTCGGACAGATCCTGGACGCCCTCGCCGAGCTGCTCGACCTCGACCCCGCGCAGACGCGCGCGACGTACCTCCCGACCGTGCAGGAACTGGTCGCGGAGGGCTTCCTGGAGGCCTGACTCCTACCTCAGCTCTTGAACTTCACCGTCGCCTTGGCGGCCTTGATCGTCTTGCTCCCGGCGTAGACCAGGGTGAGCTTGTGCTTGCCGGGCTTGAGCTTGGTCAGCTTCACGACGGCCTTGCCCTTGCTCTTGGCCTTCAGCTTGACCGTCACGAGCGTCTTCTTGCCGTCCTTGACGAGGAAGCTGCCGGTCGGCTTGGGCAGGCCCGCCACGGTGAGGGTGACCAGGAGCTTGCCCTTCTTGAACGCGCCCTTGATGCGCGCAGCGGCCTTCGGCACGACACCGGTCGAACCCGCGTAGACCGAGGACGCGTGGGCACCCTCCGGGTCGTCGACCGTGATCTTGAAGCCGATCTTCTTGCCGACCGCGGCAACGGGTACGTCGAACTTCTGGGACCACGCGCCGGCGGAGTAGTCGTCGGCCGGCGTGCCGTCGATGAACCACTCGACGAGGACGTAGTCGGAGTCGACCTCGATGCCCTGCCAGGTGCCGGGGCTCAGGGTCAGGGTCTGGCCGGCGACTGCTGCACCCGTGAGCTTGGGAGCCTTCACGACCGCGGCCGGAGGCAGCAGCAGCGTGACGTCCGGCAGCGATCCGTCGGCGTTCAGCTCGACTTCGGCGGCCGACACGGTGCCGGTTGGGCTGACCGTCACGGTCACCGGACCCTCGTCGACCCCGTTCTCGAGGTACGTCGACTGGTAGCCCGCCTTCTCGAACCGCAGCCAGTACTTCCCGGGCCGCACCCCGATCTGGAACGCGCCGAGATCGCCACCGATGGCCCGGCTGGTGTCCGATGCCACGGCGGCGCTACCGCCCTCCGTGAGCACGGTGACCGCGACGCCGGTCAGCGGCTCGCCGTTCCAGTTGGAGATCGTGCCCTTGAGGTCGAACTTGGTGCTGCCGTCGTCGATCGTCATGGCTTGCGCGGCGAGCGTGGGGGCCGCACCCTGACCGACCACGAGCTCGCCACCAGGCGTGTTCACGTAGGTGTGGTTGCCGACGACCGCACCGAGGTAGGTCAGCGTGTAGGTCTCGATCGGGAGCGGGAGGGTGAACCCGCCGCCGGTCGTGCTCTGCGTGAGGATCGGGGGGCCGTCCTGGGGGGTGGCCTGGACCGTGATGCCGGGCAGGCCGGCGTTGCCCGCGCCCAGCACCTGGCCGATCACGGCCACCGGCGTGCTCTGCAGCGTCATCGATGGGAGGGACCCGTCCTCGGCTTCCTCACCATCGACCGTGACCGAGGGGTCAGCGCTCGTGTCGACCTCGATCCTGGCGATCCCACCCTCGTCGTTCCGGTAGTCAGCGCTCGCGAACCCGTCCTTCGAGGCCGCCACCTGGTAGGAGCCGGTCGCGAGCGGGAAGTCCACTGTCCCGTCCTCCTGGGTTCGGCCAGACTCCACCTCCGGCCCGGCGAAGGTCGAGACATCGACTTCGGCGTCATCGATCGCTTCGCCGTTGGCGTCGACGACGGTCACGGTCACCGCTGTCTGCGGCACCGCATGGGCCGGCGCCGCCAGCGACACGATCGGGAGGACGAGCGACAGTCCGAGCACGGCAGCAAGGAGCTGGGGCCTGCGGCGAGCAGGTCCGGAGAGGGAGCGCATGCTCAGATCCTCGGCACTCACTGTCGCGGGTGTAGGTGAATCCCGACATCCACAGTCTGGTCTAGACCGGTCAGGGCAGGGTTCCGACCAGGTCGACGGGCGGCCGTTCGCCCTTGCCGTCGAGAGACAGGGAGACCTCGAGGTGCAGCTCGGGCACCGGGTCACAGGACGCGGACACGACCCTGACGGTGCCCGTGGCGTCGCCGGGCGCGATGCGCAGGTCGTCGCCGCTGTCCCCCAACCAGAGCAGGACCGGGAGCTCGGCGAGCGACCGCACCTCGCCCTGGGGAAAGGTGAACGTCCGATCGCCCTCGATCTTCTCCAGCACCCCGAGGAAGGCGAAGATCGGCTCGACGGGCTGTCCGTCGGCGAGCACGCGGGGACTGGTCGCCCTGATCCGTAGCGACTGATCGAGCTCCTCCGCGCGGTTGCGTGGTGCGGCGCCGTCGCGAAGAGGCACGCAGGAAACCCGGACTTCGTCGAAGACGTGGGTCGAGCCGTCTGCCCGGATGAGCGTCAGCGTGCTGACCGGGCCACCGCTCGGATCTGCCGCGACGCCAGTCCCGGAGCGGTCGTCGCCGCCCAGTGAGGAACCCACGATCCCCGCGGCGGCCAGCACCCCGAAGGCGCAGCCCCCCGCGACCGCCGTGCGGCGGTGCCGGCGGCGTGCCGCGACCCGGCGATCCACCCGCTCCTCGGCGTCGAGGGGCGGTGCGAGCGCGCCGTTCAGCCGGTCGTAGCCGTCCTTGATCTGCTCTTCGGTCATCTCAGTCTCCTGTGCTCGTGCCGGCTGTGCCGGTGCGCAGCGGGCCGTGCTCGCGCGCGTGCTCTCGGAGCCGCTCCGTCCCACGGGACAGCTGGCTCTTGACGGTGCCTTCCGAGCAGCCCATCCGCTCGGCGATGGCGCGGACGTCGAGGTCCTCGACGTACCGCAGGGCCAGCGCGGTGCGCTGTCGAGGTGAGAGGGTCACGAGGGCCTCGACCAGCCAGGCGTCGGTCTCGCCGACCAGCTCGACCGGCGCCTGGTCGCGGGGGCCGCCGAGGAGCGGGAGTTCGCGGCGCAGCCGGCGGATCCGGTCGATGTTGAGTCGCACCATCACTGTCCGGGCGTACGCCGCGGGCTCGTCGAACCGGGACCGTCCCCACCGCTCGCCCATCCTGGCGAGCGTCTCCTGGGTCAGGTCCCAGGCGTCGTGCGAGTCGGCAGTCAGGGCGTGCGCGAAGCCGAGCAGCGGTCGGGTCTGCACCGCCGCGAACTCCGCGAAGTCCTGCACCTTGTCCATGTTCACGCCGCCTCCGAGGCTGTGTTCAGGTCTCTCACCTACTCTTCCTTGACGGCAGCACGCGGCGGAACGTTGAGGGCACGCGAGAACGGGCTCGGCGACGTTCGCGCTACCGTGTCCAGCCGAAGGACCCGGAGAGCGACCGGGACACCACCGAAGGAGACAAAAACCCCGTGGCTCACAAGTTGGTGATCGTCGAGTCCCCGGCGAAGGCTCGCAAGATCGGCGAGTACCTCGGCCAGGGCTATGTCGTCGAGTCCTCCATCGGCCACATCCGCGACCTCCCCCAGAGCGCCGCCGACACCCCCGCCAAGATCAAGGACAAGTCGTGGGGCCGTCTCGCCGTGGACGTCGAGAACGGGTTCGAGCCCTACTACGTCGTGCCCCGCGACAAGAAGTCGCACATCACCAAGCTCAAGGGTTTGCTGAAGGACGCCGACGAGCTCTACCTCGCCACCGATGAGGACCGCGAGGGAGAGGCGATCGCCTGGCACCTCCTCGACGAGCTGAAGCCGAAGGACAACATCCCGGTCAAGCGGATGGTCTTCCATGAGATCACCAAGCAGGCGATCCTCGACGCGGCCGACAACCCCCGCGAGCTCGACATGGACCTCGTCGAGGCCCAGGAGGCGCGGCGCATCCTCGACCGCCTCTACGGCTACGAGGTCAGCCCGGTGCTGTGGAAGAAGGTCATGTCCGGCCTCTCCGCCGGCCGGGTCCAGTCCGTGGCCACCCGCCTGGTGGTCGCCAAGGAGCGCGACCGGATGGCCTTCCGGGTCGCGTCGTACTGGGACCTCGAGGGCACCTTCGACGCCGGCGCCTCCAAGGACCCCCGGATGTTCCCGGCGAAGCTCCACTCGATCGACGGCGGACGCGTCGCCGGTGGCTCCGACTTCGGCTCCGACGGACTGCTCAAGACCAAGAAGGACGAGCGGGTCCACCTCGACCGCACCGCCGCGGAGGCGCTGGTCGCCGCACTCGGCGACACCACGTTCGACGTCCGCTCGGTGGAGGCCAAGCCCTACCGGCGCTCGCCGTACGCGCCCTTCCGCACGACCACGCTCCAGCAGGAGGCCAGCCGCAAGCTCGGCATGAGCCCGTCGGTGGCCATGTCGGTCGCCCAGCGCCTGTACGAGAACGGCTTCATCACCTACATGCGTACGGACTCGACCACGCTGTCCGGTGGCGCCGTCAACGCGGCCAGGACGCAGGTGCGAGAGCTGTACGGCGCGGAGTACCTGCCCGACGCGCCGCGCACCTACGCCAGCAAGGTCAAGAACGCCCAGGAGGCGCACGAGGCGATCCGCCCAGCGGGCGAGAGCTTCCAGACCCCGGCGCAGACCGGGCTGACCGGGGACCAGTTCCGGCTCTACGAGCTGATCTGGATGCGCACCGTCGCGTCGCAGATGAAGGACGCGGTCGGCCAGTCGGTCTCGGTGCGCATCGGCGGCGCCGCCTCCGACGGTCGCGACGTCGTCTTCGGTGCGTCCGGCCGGGTCATCACGTTCCACGGCTTCCTCAAGGCGTACGTCGAGGGCACCGAGGGTGGCAAGCGCAGCGACGACGACCAGGTGCCGCTGCCGGACCTCCACGAGGGCGACTCCGTGTCGGCCGCCTCGCTGAGCGCCAACGGCCACGAGACCAAGCCGCCGGCCCGCTACACGGAGGCCTCGCTCATCAAGGAGCTCGAGGACCGGGAGATCGGCCGACCCTCGACGTACGCCTCGATCATCGGCACGATCATCAACCGCGGCTACGTCTACAAGAAGGGCACGGCGCTGGTGCCGGCCTGGCTGGCGTTCTCGGTCATCCGGCTGCTGGAGGAGCACTTCCCGCGCCAGGTGTCCTACGAGTTCACCGCTGGCATGGAGGACATCCTCGACGAGATCGCGGGTGGCCGTAAGGACCGCAACACCGAGCTGTCGGAGTTCTACTACGGCTCCGACGCGGTCACCGGCCTCAAGCCGCTGGTCGATGGGCTCGGTGACATCGACGCGCGCGAGCTGGCGACCTTCCCGGTGGGTGGCCCGGACAGCGGGATCAACCTCCGGGTCGGCCGCTACGGCCCCTACCTGGAGGGCCCCGACGACGAGGGCACGCCGTACGCCGTCCGCGCGAACGTGCCCGACGACCTGCCGCCCGACGAGCTCACCCTGGAGAAGGCCAAGGAGCTCCTGGCCAACCCCGCCGGCGAGGAGATCGAGCTGGGCGTCCACCCGGAGACGGGGCTGCACGTCGTGGCCAAGAACGGCCGCTTCGGGCCCTACGTCACCGAGGTGCTGCCCGAGGACGCGAAGAAGAGCGCCAAGCCGCGCACGGGCTCGCTCTTCAAGTCGATGTCCCTCGACACGGTCACCCTCGACGACGCGGTCAAGCTGCTCTCGCTGCCGCGCGTGGTCGGCGCCGACCCCGAGTCGGGCGACGAGATCACCGCGCAGAACGGTCGTTACGGCCCGTACCTCAAGAAGGGCACCGACTCGCGGTCGCTGACCTCCGAGGACCAGCTGCTCAGCATCACCCTCGACGAGGCGCTGCGGATCTACGCCCAGCCCAAGCAGCGCGGCCGCGCCGCCGCTGCCGCTCCGCTCAAGGAGCTCGGCAACGACCCGGTCTCGGGCCAGCCCGTCGTCGTCAAGGCGGGCCGCTTCGGCGAGTACGTCACCGACGGCGAGTACAACGCCACCCTCCGCAAGGACGACAGCGTCGAGGCGGTGACGCTCGAGCGGGCCGCCGAGCTGCTCGCCGAGCGCCGCGCCAAGGGCCCCGCCACCAAGAAGGCGGCCAAGAAGGGCGCGAAGAAGGCCCCGGCCAAGAAGGCGGCGAAGAAGACCACCGCCAAGAAGACGACCAAGAAGGCCGCGGCCAAGAAGTCGTAGGCGCCGCGGGACGTCATCCGAATCGAGGTCCAGGGGCCACGATTCGGATGACGTCCCGAGACTCATCGCCATCGCGTCGGAGCCGCCACCTAAGGTGTACGACGTGAGCGGGTGGCCGGGGTCCTACGTCGACACCGGCGTCTTCGTGTGCTTCGAGGGCGGCGAGGGGTCGGGCAAGTCGACCCAGTCGGGGCTGCTGCGTGACTGGCTGCAGGAGCAGGGGTACGCCGTGCTCCTGACCTTCGAGCCCGGCGACACGATCGTCGGGCGCGAGCTGCGCCGGATCGTGCTCAGTCCCGAGACCGGGCAGCTCTCCGACCGCACGGAGACACTGCTCTACGCCGCGGACAAGTCCGAGCACGTCGACACCGTCGTACTCCCCGCGCTCGGACGGGGCGAGGTCGTGATCACCGACCGCTACGTCGACTCGACGCTGGCCTACCAGGGGGCCGGCCGGTCTCTGGTGGTCGAGGAGGTCGAGCACGTCGCCCGCTGGGCCACGCACGACCTGCGCCCGCACCTCACCGTCGTGCTCGACCTGGACCCTCGTCACGGACTGAGCAGGTTTGCGGGCCGAGACCGGATCGAGGGCGAGTCCGTGGAGTTCCACGAGCGGGTCCGCGAGGCGTTCGTGGCGATGGCGAAGGCCGAGCCCGAGCACTACCTGGTGCTGGACGCTCGCTCCGACGTCGACGAGATCGCCGCACAGATCCAGGCAGCCGTCACGCCCCTGCTCACCCAGGCGGTACGCCGATGAGCGTGTGGGACCAGCTGGTCGGGCAGCGCAAGGCCGTCGAGGCGCTCCAGGCCGCGGCGAGCGGCCACGGGATGAGCCACTCCTTCCTCTTCACCGGCCCGCCCGGATCGGGCCGGTCCAACGCCGCGATCGCGTTCGCTGCGGCCCTGCAGTGTGAGCGGGGACGCGACAGCGGACCCGCTGATGGGAAGGAGCCGCCCGGGTGCGGCACCTGCCACTCGTGCCACACCGTGCTGGCCGGGTCGCACGCCGATGTCTCCGTCATCCGCACCGAACGGCTCTCGATCGGCATCAACGAGGTGCGCGACCTGGTGCGCCGCTCCGCCTTGAGCCCGGTCGGTCCCCGCTGGCAGATCGTCATCATCGAGGACGCCGACCGGCTCACCGAGGGTGCGTGCAACGCACTTCTCAAGGCCATCGAGGAGCCTGCGCCGCGGACCGTCTGGATGCTGTGCACCCCGACCGTGGAGGACGTGCTCCCGACGATCCGCTCGCGCTGCCGCCTGATCACCCTGACCACCCCGACCGCGGACGCCGTCGCCGACTTCCTGCGTCGCACGGAGGGCGTCAACGAAGCGCTCGCGTCGTACGCCGCCCGGGCCAGCCAGGGCCACATCGGCCGGGCCCGCGCGCTGGCACGCGACGAGGACACCCGCAACCGGCGCCGCGAGGTGGTCGCGATCCCCGCCCAGCTCGTCTCGCTGGGTGCCTGCATGAGCCGGGCGTCCGCGCTCAACGAGGTCGCCAAGCAAGAGGCCGAGGCGATCACCACCGAGCTCGACGCTCGCGACAAGGCCGACCTCGACTCGGCGTACGGCGTGGTCGAACGCGGCCGTCGGCCTCGCGAGTACGCCCCGGCCCTGCGCGACCTGGAGAAGGACCAGAAGACCCGTGCCAAGCGCCGCCACCTCGACGTCGTCGACCGTGGCCTGATGGACCTGGTCTCGGTCTACCGAGACGCGATCGCGGTGTCGGCGGGTGCCTCCGGAGCCCTGGTCAACGAGGAGATCCGCGGTGACGTCGAGCGCCTGGCGCGGACCGGTTCGCCCGAGGTCCAGCTGCGCCGGATCGCCGCGATCTTCGAGGCCCGCGAGCAGATGCTGGAGTTCAACGTGCAGCCCGCGCTGGCGCTCGAGTCCATGATGCTCGCCCTGGTCGCGCCCGAGGTGCGCACCGGGTGAAGCGGGCCGTCGCGCTCCTCCTCGTCATCGCGCTCGTCCTCACCGGGGTCGGCATCGCTGCCTTGACGGTGATCGGCCGCGGCGACACCCCGACGGACCCGCGCTCCGTGCCCACCACGACCCCACAGCCCGGGGCGAACGACGCACCGAGGCCAGCTCTGGCGCGTTTCTACTCCCAGACCCTGAGCTGGGACTGGTGCCGCGGCGGCCGGCTGTGCTCGACCCTCGAGGTCCCGCTCGACTACCGCAGGCCGCACGGCGAGACGATCGAGCTCGCGGTCCTCAAGGTGCCGGCCGCCGAACCCGGCAGCAGGATCGGCTCGCTGGTGGTCGACCCCGGTGGTCCGGGTGCGCCCGCCACCGACTACGCCGACAGTGCGGCGACGCCAGGTGCCGTCTTCCGCGCGCCGGTCCTCGATGCCTACGACGTCGTCGGCATGGACCCCCGCGGCACCGGCGCGAGCGCACCGGTCGACTGCCTCTCCGACGACGAGCTCGACGCGTACATCGCGCAGGACCCCGACCCGGACACGGCGGCCGAGGTCGACACCTTCACGGGCTTCGTCGACGAGATCGGCCGCGGTTGCGCCGAGCTCTCCGGCGACCTGGCCGCCCACGTGACCACCGTCGAGGCCGCCCGCGACATGGACGTGCTCCGCTCGACGCTCGGCGAATCGACGCTGACCTACTACGGAGCGTCCTACGGCACCGAGCTCGGTGCGACGTACGCCGATCTCTTCCCCGACCGTGTCGGGAGGCTGGTCCTCGACGGGGCGGTCGACGTGGCACTGAGCTCGCGGGAGCAGACGCTCCAGCAGGCGGCCGGCTTCGAGACGGCGCTGCGGGCCTACGTCCAGGACTGCGTCGACGACGGTGACTGCGTTCTGGGGGACAGCCTCGAGGCCGGTCTGGCGCGAGTGAAGCAGCTGCTCGACGACACCGATGCGGAGCCGCTCCCGACCAGTGGCGACCGCGATCTCGCCGTGGGCAACGCGTTCTACGGCATCGTGCTGCCGCTCTACAGCGCGGACTACTGGCCGGCCCTGACGGCGGGGCTGAAGCAGGCGCTCGGCGGCGACGGGACCCTGCTGCTGCGGTTCTCCGACCTCTACGCCTCGCGGGGCGACGACGGCTACCCCGACAACAGCTCCGAGGCCTTCTACGCGATCAGCTGCCTGGACGACCCGTGGTCGATCCCTGCCTCGGAGGTGCCGGCCAACCTGGGCGACTTCGAGGAGGCCTCGCCGACCTTCGGCGACGTGTTCGCGTGGGGCCTGACCTCATGCGGCGGCATCCAGGCGGAGTCGAGCGAGCCGACCCGCGACATCACGGCAGCCGGAGCGGCACCGATCGTGGTGATCGGTACGACGCGCGACCCGGCCACGCCGTACGCCTGGGCGCAGAGCCTGGCCGACCAACTCGAGTCGGGCGTCCTGATCAGCCGTGACGGCGACGGCCACACCGGCTACACCGAGGGAAGCGACTGCGTCGACGAGGCGGTCGACGGGTTCTTCCTCGACGGCACTGTGCCGGAGGACGGGCTCTCGTGTTGATCTGATCCAGACATGACGAAGCCCCGGGGAGGGTGCGTCCCCGGGGCTTCGGATCGTGGGCTGATGTCGTAGCGTCGACCTACTGGGTCTCGACACGCTCCGTCGGGTCCGCTGGCGCGTCCCCGGTCGCTGCTCGACCACCGACGATCGCGCCCGCTGGCGCGGTCGCGATCAGGAAATCAGCTCGTCCAGCCTGGAGAACGCCGAGGCGTCGCCTTGGATGACCCGGCTTTGCTCGCCGTCGATGCTGACCGGCACGTCGCCGGCGACGGTGATCCGGCGGACCTCGCGGTACTGCTCGTCGAAGTCCGCGACCGCGTAGTGCTGGGTGGCGCGGTTGTCCCACACCGCCACGTCGCCCTCGGCCCAGGTCCAGCGGACGGTGTTCTCGAGCTTGGTGACCCGGTTCTGCAGCAGCTGGAAGAGCGCGTGCGACTCGGCGGTGTTGAGGCCGACGAAGTTCTTCACGAAGTGGCCGAGCACGAGCGCGCGCTCGCCGGTCTCCGGGTGCACGCGGACGACCGGGTGCTCGGTCTTGAACTGGATCCGGGTGAACTCCTGGCGCCGGAAGACGTTGTCCTTGTCGTAGTTGACCTCGTCGCCCTTCTCCGCCGTCGCCGCGTAGTCGTAGTCGTTCGTGTGCACGGCCCAGAGGTTGTCGACCAGCGCCTTCAGCGGCGCCGGCAGCGAGTCGTACGCCGTGACGGTGTTGGCCCAGTTGGTCGTCCCGCCGTACGCCGGGATGGCGACGCCGCGCAGCACGCTGATCGCCGGCACCCGGTCCACGAACGTCACGTCGGTGTGCCAGCTGTTGGCGGCCATGCCCTTGTTGGCGGCGAGGCTGAGCACCCTCGCGCTGCCGGTGTTGACCGTCGGGTGCGCGGTCGTGAGCTGACCGAGCTGCTCGGCGAAGGCGATCTGACCTTCGTCGTCGAGGTGGTTCTGGCCGCGGAAGAAGATGACCTTGTGCTCGAGGAGCGCGGTCCGGATCGCGGCCACGGTCTCCTCTCCGAGGTCGGCGCCGAGACGGACGCCGTCGATGCGAGCACCGATGCGCCCACCGAGCTTGGTGACGGTGACCTGTGCGGTCTCCCGGTCGAGGCTGATGGTCATGAGGGTCCTTTCAGAGGTTGGTCTGTCGCCACTGTCCGGAGGTGGGCCGCCCAGGCCAAGGGTTTCTCTCACGCTGACTCGAACCCCGTGGCGGAGTTTGAGACCCCGTCTCATCTCCGCTAATAATCCTTATAGTCAATCAGGTAACTCGACTTTCAAGTCCTCGGAGGGAGTGCAGGGTGCAGCGGTCGCCGATGGTCGTCGTCTCGCGGGGCAAGCTCGCCTCGGCGGCGACGCGTGTCCTCGAGGAGCTCCGTGGAGCCGGCCCGCTCGCCCGCGACCAGCTGGCCCGGGCCACCGACCTCAGCAACGCGACGATCGCCCGGGCCGTCACGTCCCTCACCGACGTCGGCCTGGTGCGCGAACGCCGCGACCTGATCCCGACCGGCGCCGTCGGCCGGCCGGGGACCCCGGTCGAGATCGACCCCACGACGTACGTCGCCGTGGGCGTGCACCAGGGCGTGCAGGAGACGACGGTCGCCCTCTGCGACGTGTCCGGCCGAGTCGTCGCCAGCGAGTCCCGACCGCACCGCCTCGGCGCTCCGGTGGACCTGCAGCTGATCTCGCAGCTCGCGGCCGGGCTGCTGGCCGCTGCTCCCGACCGGGTCCCGCTCGGCGCCGGGCTGGTCGCGCCGTGGCGTGACCTCGACCTGGAGCCGACGGCGACCGGTGCCGCGCTCCAGGAGGTCCTCGGTCTGGACGTCACGACCGCCGACCACATCGCCGCCGTCGCCGCAGCCGAGTTCATCCACCGCCGGCACGGCACCGGCGGCGTCACCACCTACCTCTACGCCCGCAACTCCGCGGGCTTCGTGATGGCCGTCGACCGGGGCCTGCAGACCGAGGTGTCGCGGGTCGGGAGCCTCACCCACTTCCCCGCGGGCACCGACGTGGTCTGCCCGTGCGGCCACGCCGGCTGCTTCTCCGCCAGCGCCGGCGACCAGGCGATCGCCCAGGAGGCGTACGCCGCGGGCCTGGTCGAGCAGGCGCAGATCGAGGACGTCTATCTCGCCGCGACCGCCGGCTCCGATCTGGCGATGGGTCTGCTCCGTCGACGGGCCCGCCTGCTCGGCCGACTGTCGGCGACGGTGCGCGACATGGTCAACCCGGACCGGCTGATCCTCGTCGGCCAGGCGTTCACCGGCTACCCGCCACTGCTCGACGAGGTGGTCTCCTCGTTCGCCGAGACCACCCGGCTACCGGCACTCACACCGACCTTCACCCGCTTCGGCGCCGGCATCCAGGCCGTCGCCGCCGGGACCATTGCGCTCGGTCCGGTGTACGACGACCCGCTCGCCGCCGTACCCCGGCTCGCGTCGACGTCCCGGCGATGTCAGTCGCCTGCGCACCTGACCGCCTGACCCCTCTCACCCGGCTCCGTCTCCCGAGATGCACCACCCTTCGAAAGGACGCCCCCGTGCGTAGATCCCACCGACCCCTCAGCCTCCGAGCCCTGGCCCTCGCGCTGGTCGGCCTGCTGGTCCTCAGCGTGCTGTCCGCGTGCTCGTCGGCGGTCGACGAGGCCAACGGCAGCAGCGGCAGCGACTCCGGCCCCAGCGACGGCGGCACCCTGCGCATCGGCTCGACGTCCGACATCGTGCCGGCGACGATCTTCACCAACTCCTCCGACGCGACCAACACCCTGATCGGCGCGGTCTACGACAGCCTGATCGACTACCCGCTCGACAGCCTCGAGCCGCAGCCGCGGCTGGCGAAGTCGTGGCAGGTCGCGGACGACGGCCTCTCGATCACGCTGCAGCTGCGCGACGACGTCACGTTCCACACCGGCCGGGACTTCACCTCGAAGGACGTGGAGTTCAGCGTCAAGACCTGGGCCGACCCCACCTGGACCGTCCAGCTCCAGCGCACCGCGGCCGCGATCACCGGCTTCGACACCACGGACCCGCACGCGATCACGCTGAAGTTCGACCACAAGCTCAGCAACATCTTCGACCTGCTCGACATGCTCCCGATCATCGACAGCGAGACCTTCGACGACCTCAAGGCGGGCAAGACGTACGTCGGCACCGGTCCGTTCGAGTTCGAGTCGTGGACGCCGAGCTCCAAGGTCGTGTTCAAGAAGAACGACGACTACTGGGGCGAGGAGCCGCACCTCGACGGCATCCAGGTCAACATCGTCTCCGACCCGCAGGCGCAGGTCTCCCAGCTCCGCTCCGGCCAGCTCGACCTGGTCACCGGCGCCTCGAACCGTGACCTCGAGACCCTCGGCAAGGACAGCAAGTTCGCGGTGAGCGGCTTCGACGGCGCCGTTCAGCAGATCTACGTCGGCGCCGACCTGGCCAACCCGGACCTGCAGGACGTCAGGCTCCGTCAGGCCATCGCCTTCGCGATCGACCGTCAGCGCATCGTCGACGAGGTCTTCCGCGGCAAGGGCACGCCGATCAACCTGCCGTGGCCTGACTACTCGCCGGCGCACGACGCGAAGGCCAACGAGACCTACACCTACGACCCCGCGAAGGCGAAGGCCCTCGTCGCCGAGCTGGGCAGCAGCCCGACCATCCCCCTGGCCTACCCGGCCGGCAACGCCAACTACGAGGCCGTCGCCCAGATCGTGCAGGCCAACCTCGAGGCCGTCGGGATCAAGACCGAGCTGCAGCCGGCGGAGTACAGCCAGTTCATCAAGCAGCTGATCGGCGGCACCTTCGGCGGTCTGTGGATCCTGCAGCACGGCTACGCGCACTACACGCCGTCGACGCTGGCGGTCAGCGCCTACCCGTTCAACGCGGACAAGAACGCCTCGCACTTCGAGTCGTCGGCCTACAAGGAGCACGCGGACAGCGCGTGGAACCAGGACAGCGGCTCGTCGCCGGAGGCCGTCGAGGACTACAAGTTGCTCAACAAGGACCTCCTCGACAACCTGTTCCTGATCGAGATGGCGCTGCTGCACTTCCAGACGGCCGAGACCAAGGACGTCCACGACCTGGGCATGTCCAAGCGCGGCGAGCTCGACCTCCGCTCGACGTACCTCTCGGACTGAGGACAGCAGACAGACATGGGTGCCTACCTGCTCCGCCGCCTGCCGTCGGCGCTGGTCGTGCTGGCCATCGCGTCGTTCGGGATCTTCGCCATGGTGCGGATGGTCCCGGGCGACCCGGTGTCCACCCTGGCCGGGCCGGACGCGAGCCCCGAGGCGCGGGCCGCGATCCGGGCCGACCTCGGGCTCGACCAGCCGCTGGTGACGCAGTACGTCACCTGGCTGGGCCAGCTGTTCCGCGGCGACTTCGGTACGTCGTACCGGATCGGCGGCTCGGTCAAGGACCTGGTCGCCGACGGGGCGGTCAACACGATCGTCCTGACGGTGACCGCCCTGCTGCTCGCCATGGCCGTGGCCCTGGTGTGCAGCGTGCTCGCGGTCGTCCTCGACAACCGGTGGGTCAACGCCACGCTGTCCTTCGGCAACACCCTCGCGATCGCACTGCCGACCTTCGTCACCGGGCTGGTGCTGATCCTGCTGTTCGCGGTGGTGTTCCCGGTGTTGCCTGCGGGTGGTACGCCGCCCGACGGGTTCCTCGCCAGGCCCGACCTCTCGGTGCAGTACCTCCTGCTCCCGGCGGTCTGCCTGGCGCTCGGGGCCGGGGCGGCGCTCACGCGCTTCCTCACGGAGTCGCTGCGCACCGAGCTGCGCCAGCCGTACGTCACCACCGCCCGGGCGCTCGGCATCTCGCGGCGCCGGATCGTGCTGACCCAGGCGCTGCGCAACGCACTTCCGTCGGCCGTCACGGTGCTCGGCATCCAGTTCGGCACGCTGCTCGGCGGCGCGGTCCTGGTGGAGGCGATCTTCACGTGGCCCGGCCTCGGCGGCCTGATCGAGGAGGCGATCTCCGGGCGGGACTACCCGCTCGTGCAGGTGCTGCTGCTGCTCTCGGTCGGGGTCTTCGTCGTCATCCAGCTGGTCACCGACGTCATCCACGCGTGGCTCGACCCGCGCATTCGCATCGGAGCACAAGCATGAGCGAGTCCCTCATCGACATCGCGGCGCCGGAGGCCACGTCGCCGGACGACCAGTTCGACCAGCGTCGCCGACCAGGCATCTGGACCGCCCTGCGGCGCGGCAAGGGGCTCGCCGGGCTGGTCCTGATCGGTGTCGTGGTCGCCCTCGGGCTGCTGGCGCCGGTGCTGGCACCGCACAGCGCGACCGAGCAGATCCCCGGCGCCAACCTGGTCGGACCGTCGGGCGCGCACTGGTTCGGCACCGACGAGGTCAACCGCGACATCTTCTCCCGCACGCTCTACGGCATCCGGACCGACCTGATCGTGGTCTTCCTCGCGGTGCCGATCGGGGCGGCGATCGGCATCTTTGTGGGCCTGATCTCGAGCTGGTGGACCTTCACCGACGTCGTCGCACAGCGGGTCTTCGACCTGGTGCTGGCGTTCCCGACGCTGATCCTGGCGATCGCCCTCACAGCCTTCGTCGGCCCCGGGTTGCGGACGGTCTTCTTCGTGATCGTGGCCGTGGAGCTGCCGGTCTTCGGCCGACTCACCCGGACCTCGGTGCGCTCCGTCCGGGAGATGCCGTACGTCGAGGCCGCACACGTGGTGGGCGCCGGATCGCTCTGGCAGCTGCGGCGACACGTGCTGCCCAACTCGATGGAGCCGCTGCTGGTGCAGCTCGCGGTCTCGATGTCGGTCGCCGTGTTCATCGAGGGCGCGATGAGCTTCCTCGGCCTCGGCGTACGCCCCCCGCAGCCGTCGCTCGGCTCACTCATCCGCGACGGCGTCCGCAACCTGTACGACGCGCCGTTCTTCGCCGTCGGACCGCTCGTCATCGTGGTGGCGCTGGTCCTCAGCCTGCTGCTCGTCTCCCAAGCGCTCGCGGAAGCCCGCAGGGCATGAGGAAGGAACCAACGATGTCCGAATCCCTGCTGGAAATCACCGACCTCGGTATCTCGTTCTCACACCCTCGTCCGGCCGTCCGGTCGGTCAGCGTGACCGTCGAGGAGGGGGAGGTCGTCGCCCTCGTCGGCGAGTCCGGGTCGGGCAAGTCGATGACCGCACGCGCGGTCATCGGCTTGCTCCCCGACGGAGCCATCGCGACCGGGTCCGTCCGGCTGCGTGGCCGGGAGGTGCTCGGGCTCCCCGAAGCGGAGCTCAACCAGGTCCGGGGCCGCCAGGTCGCGATGGTCTTCCAGGAGCCGCAGACGGCGCTCAACCCGGTCCGCACCGTGGGCTGGCAGATCGGCGAGGCGCTGCGTGCCCACGGCGGCGTCCGCGGCAAGGCGGCGAAGGACCGTGCCGTCGAGCTGCTGCGCGAGGTCGAGATCCCGGATCCCGAGGAGCGTCTGGGCTTCTACCCGCATCAGCTCTCCGGTGGCCAGAAGCAGCGGGTCGTGCTGGCGCTCGCGCTGGCCAACGAGCCCGAGCTGCTGCTCGCCGACGAGCCGACGACCGCGCTCGACGTGACGGTCCAGGCCGAGATCCTGGCGCTGCTGCGACGGATCCGGGACCGCACCGGCACCAGCATCCTGATCATCACCCACAACATGGGCGTGGTGGCGCACCTCGCTGACCGCGTGGTCGTGCTCCGTCAGGGCGAGGTGGTCGAGGAGGCCGGCACCCGCGAGCTGTTCGCGGCTCCTCGGCACTCCTACACCCGCCAGCTCCTCGACGCCGTCCCGCGGCTGCCCACTCCCGAGGAGCGGGTCCACGCCGTGACGGTCGACGACGCGCCGGCGGTGGCGACCGACGCCGTCGCCGCGCTGGAGTACGACGACGTCCGGGTCCACTACGGGTCGCGGATGCGCGGCCGGGTGCTGCCTGCCGTCGACGGCGTGACCCTCCGCCTCGAACGCGGCCAGGTGCTCGGCCTGGTCGGTGAGTCGGGCTCCGGCAAGACGACGCTCGGTCGACTCGCGGCCGGCCTCGTGCCGCTCGCGGGTGGCACGGTCAGAGTCGGTGGCGAGGACCTGGTCCGCGCCCGGGGCCGGCGGCGCGCCGATCTGCGCCGGGGGCTGGCCTTCGTGCACCAGGACCCCGAGGCGTCCCTGGATCCGCGGTTCTCGATCGCCGAGGCGATCCGCGAGCCGCTGGACGTCCACGGGATCGGCAGCCGCAAGGGGCGCGAGGCGCGGGTGACCGAGCTGCTCGACGCCGTACGACTGCCGCAGTCGTTCCTCCAGCGCCGCCCGCGTGAGCTCTCGGGTGGTCAGCGCCAGCGGGTCGCCCTCGCCCGCGCACTGACCCTCGACCCGCGGCTGCTCATCGCCGATGAGCCGACCAGTGCGCTCGACGTCTCCGTGCAGGCCGAGGTGCTGGAGCTGTTCGCGGATCTCCAGCAACGACTGGGGTTCGCGTGCGTCTTCATCAGCCACGACCTCGCCGTCGTCAACAAGGTCGCCGACCACGTCGCCGTCCTGCGGTCCGGCAAGGTCGTCGAGCTCGGCCCTGCTGCTCGCGTCTTCGGCGCCCCTTCGCACGACTACACCCGGCAGCTGCTGGCCGCCGTACCCGTGCCCGATCCCACGGTCCCAAACCTCGTGACCAGTGCCACCGGACCGGCGCTGCGTGAGCAGCACATCGCCTCCTGAGGAGATCACCATGGACCGCACCCACCTGCCGTTCGACGGCACCCGCCCGTCGTACGACGCCGCCGTCGACGTCCGCGACCAGGGCGAGGCGCTGCCCAGCAGGCCGCTGGCGAAGGCACCCGAGGGCGCGCCCAACGTGCTCGTGATCCTGCTCGACGACATGGGCTTCGGTGCCTCGTCCGCCTTCGGCGGGCCGTGCCGGATGCCCGTGGCGGAGCAGCTCGCCGACGGCGGGCTGCGCTACAGCCGCTTCCACACCACTGCGCTCTGCTCGCCGACGCGCGCCGCACTGATGACCGGGCGCAACCACCACGCGGTCGGCATGGGCACGGTCGTGGAGATCTCGACGGGTCGTCCCGGGTACGACGCCACCCGGCCGCTCAGCGCCGGCACTCTCGCGCAGACGCTGTCCTACAACGGCTACGCGACCGGTGCCTTCGGCAAGTGGCACCAGACGCCGTCGTGGGAGCAGACGGCCGCCGGGCCGTT
The DNA here is from genome assembly GCF_039543845.1 of Nocardioides endophyticus. Classification (NCBI taxonomy): domain Bacteria; kingdom Bacillati; phylum Actinomycetota; class Actinomycetes; order Propionibacteriales; family Nocardioidaceae; genus Nocardioides; species Nocardioides endophyticus. The sequence continues at coordinate 49,083 of NZ_BAABKN010000022.1, forward strand.
CGACCGCTGGCCGACCCGCGAGGGCTTCGACCGCTTCTACGGCTTCCTCGGTGGTGAGGCGAGCCAGTTCGAGCCGACCCTCGTGGAGGGCACGACCTTCGTGGACCCGCCGAAGACGGCGGCCGAGGGCTACCACCTGTCCGAGGACCTGGTCGACCAGGCGCAGGGCTGGGTGCGCGACGTGCGCACCCATGCTCCGGACAAGCCGTGGTTCGCCTACCTGGCCTTCGGTGCGACGCACGCGCCGTTCCAGGTGCCCGAGGGCTGGGCCGACAAGTACGCCGGCGAGTTCGCGCACGGCTGGGACCGGCAGCGCGAGCTGACCCTCCAGCGGCAGCAGGAGCTCGGCGTCGTACCTGTCGATGCGGAGCTCGCGCCGTGGACGCCCGGCGTCCCGCACTGGGACGAGATCTCCGAGGCCGACCGCGAGGTCGCGCAGCGGCTGATGGAGGTGTACGCCGCGTTCGCCGAGCACACGGACGCGCAGGTCGGCCGTCTGGTCGAGTCGTTGCGGGCCACGGGGGAGCTGGACAACACCATCGTGCTCTACATCCTGGGCGACAACGGCGCCTCGGCGGAGGGTGGCATCGAGGGCACCCTCAACGAGACGCTGCGGCTCAACGGCATCGGCGACGACACCGCCCGGATCGCGAGCGAGATCGACAAGGTCGGCGGCCCGGAGAGCTACGCCCACTATCCGGTGGGCTGGGCGGTCGCCATGGACACGCCGTACCAGTGGACGAAGCAGGTCGCGTCCCACTACGGCGGCACCCGCAACGGCCTGGTGGTCCACTGGCCGGCCGGCATCGACGCGCGCGGCGAGGTGCGCCACCAGTGGCACCACGTCGTCGATGTGCTGCCGACGCTGCTCGAGGTCGCCGGCGTGCCGGTGCCCGAGGTCGTCAACGGCGTCGAGCAGCAGCCCCTGGACGGCGTGTCGTTCCGGTACTCCTTCAATGACGCAGGAGCGCCGGAACGCCACGTCACCCAGTACTTCGAGATGTTCGGCAACCGCGGGATCTACCACGAGGGCTGGACTGCCGTCGCCAAGCACAAGACGCCGTGGGAGACCGCGCGGACCAACACGCCGAGCCTGGCCGACGACCGGTGGGAGCTGTACGACACCCGCTCGGACTGGACCCAGGCGCGGGACCTGGCGGCGGACGAGCCGGTGCTGCTCGCCGAGCTGCAGGACCTCTTCCTGCGCGAGGCGCGGCGCAACCAGGTGCTGCCGATGGACGACCAGCTCTCCGGCCGCTTCGATGCCCGGACGGCAGGCCGCCCGGCTCCGCCGCGGTCGATCCGGCTGCTCCCGGGGGCGGGCCGGCTGCGCGAGGACGCCGTACCCAGCCTGAAGAACACGTCGTTCGCGATCCGCGCCTCGTTCTCGTCCGGCCCGGACGCCGAGGGCGTGCTGGTCGCGCAGGGCGGTGGCTTCGGCGGCTGGTCGCTCTACGTGAAGGACGGGTTGGTGACCTACGCCTACAACTTCGGCGCGGTGACCGTGACCCACGTGCGCGCCACGACGCCGTTGACCGACGGTGACCACGCGGCCGAGGTGCTCTTCTCGTACGACGGCGGGGGACTCGGTCGCGGCGGCGACGTGCGCCTGGTGGTCGACGGCGAGAAGGTCGGCGAAGGCCGGATCGAGCAGACGCTGCCGTTCTTCTACTCGATGGACCAGACCCTCGATGTCGGCCTCGACCGCGGCACCCCGGTGACGTCGGACTACGGCCCCGGCCGCGGCTTCGCCTTCACCGGCTCGATCCGGCAGGTCGTGCTCCAGACCGGCGACGACGCCCTCGTGCCCTCGGACGACCAGCTCCTCAAGGCCCACCTGGTCACTCATTAGGCCGAGTCGGCGCAAAGTGACCCTCGAGTCGGCGCAAAGTGACCCTCCCGGGGGTCACTTTGCGCCGACTCGCGGGTTCATCTGCGCCGACTCGGCGTTCTACAGGGGATCGGCGATGGCCTGGATCCGGGTCGTCGCGAGGTCGATCATCAGCTTGGCCGCGGGGGAGAGGGTGGCGCCGGCGCGGTGCACGATCGCGAAGGTGTCCCACTGGCGAGGGCGCAGCGAGACCCACCCGGCCTTCGGCGCGAGTCGCGGGATCAGCTGCACCGCCGCGCCCTTGGGGATCACGGAGTCGGCGTAGCCCATGCCGACCAGCTCGACCGCCGTCTCGACGTCCTCGACCTCGATCCGGGTCTGCGGGTTGCGACCGGTCTCGTGCAGCATCTGGCGCAGCACCTTGCGGGTCGAGTCGTCCGCGCGCCAGGTCGTCTCCGGCATCACCAGCGACGCGCGCGAGAGCCGGTGTGCGGTGATGGGTGTCTCGAGGTGAGTGGGGTCGGTGCTGATGTAGACGAGCTCGTCACGCGCGACCGGTGTGACCTCGAGACCCTCGCTGCTGACCGACGGTACGGCGATCATGGCGGCCTCGATCCGGCCGCGGCGCAGGTCCTCCTGCACGTCCATCGAGTTCTGGCCGATCAGCTCCACCCGCACACCGGGGTAGCGCGAGAGCACGTCGCCGACCAGGCTCGCGCCGGCGTACAGCCGGGCGGTGCCGAACATGCCGAACCGGATGGTGCCGGCCTCGAAGCTCTTGACCTGCTGCACCGACTGCTGGGCCTCGTCGACGGCGGCGAGCACCCGCTCGGCGTGCGGGCGCAGTGTGTCGGCGACGGTGGTCGGTACGACGCCGCGCCCGACCCTGCGGAAGAGCTGGACGCCGAGCGACCTCTCCAGCGTCCGGATCTGCTCGGACACCGACGGCTGCGCGTAGCCGAGCTCCTCGGCCGCCGCGGTCAACGAGCCGTGCTCGTAGGTCGCCAGGAAGCAGGTGAGCTGGTGCAGCGAGAGCATGGTCACATCCCTAGGTTTTACCTTTGCTTTCCGAAGGAAACTAAGGCTACCCCTATGTCTGCGACTGTCGGAGAATTGAGGCATCGACGGTGGCAGGAGCCCCGTCCCGGAACCGAGAGGGAGGTCCACCATGTTCGACCACCAGTGCACCGCGTGCGAGAAGCGCCAGCTCATCTTCCCGAGCATGGTGACCGCGATGACCAACACCGACCACGGCATCGTCCTCGCCTTCACGTGCTGGTGCGGCGCCGACCAGACCATGGTCACCGGCAAGAAGAGCGTGTCGACCTCGAAGGTCGCGCTCGCCGCCTGAGCTTCGCTCACCCGCACTTCCCGCCGTACGACGTAGTCGCGTTCGTCGCTCGGTCGGGGCCTGGATGCCCGGATCTGTGCGATCCGGGCATCGTGCATTTCTGGGGTGCGTTTCGCCGCCGGAAGTGGAGGGTGACGCCGGTTTCGCGCCCGAGGTCGGCCCTCCGTATACTTCCTCGGGTTGCCCGGAGACCGCATGCGGTGAGCCGGGCAGTACGCCGCCTTAGCTCAGTCGGTAGAGCATCTCACTCGTAATGAGAAGGTCGTCGGTTCGATTCCGACAGGCGGCTCCACAGAAGGCCCCACTCCGCAGTCATGCGGAGTGGGGCCTTCTCCGTTGCGCTCAGGCCGGCTACCACTCGCTCCTGAGCAGCCCGTAGACCCACGAGTCCGAGACCACCCCGTCCACGACGCAGTCCTGTCGGAGCGTCCCTTCGCGCACGAAGCCGAGCTTCTCCAGGACCCGGGCGGATGCCCCGTTGCGGGTGTCGGTCTCGGCCTGGACCCGGTTCAGGTCCAACGTGTCGAACGCCCACTGCAGTACGGCGCGCGCTGCCTCCGTCGCGTAGCCGTGCCCCCAGGCCGCCTCGCCGAGGCAGTATCCCATCGCGGCACTGCGATAGTCCGGGTTCCATCGGCTGATGCTGCACCAGCCGACGAACGCCCCGTCGGACGTGCGGTCGATGGCCAGCCGCGCCCCGCTGCCCTCCTCCGCCAGCTGCCGACAAGCGGCGATGAAGCGCTCCGCGCGCACAGGTTCGCTCCAGGGCGGTGCGTCCCAGTAGCGGAGCACGTAGGCATTGCTGTGCAATGCGAAGAGCACGTCCGAGTCCGCGTCGGTGAAGGGGCGCAGCCGCAGGCGAGCGGTGTGCAGCGTGGGGGTCGGCAAGGACATAGGCGCCATGGTGCCTCGCCATCAGCTCGATGGAGTCGTGTGTCCCAGCGAAAATGGCAGATGCCGCCGGGACCAGGTCCCGACAGCATCCGCTAGGTGAGGGTGCGGTCAGCTGTTCAGCAGGCGCTGGCCTTGGAGGGGTTGGCGACGGCCCACTCGCCCAGACCACCGGAGGTGCGGGTGTAGGTCTTGTCCACACCCGGGGCCAGCGGGTCCGCCGCGTGTGCGGTCCACTCGTGGTGGTCGAGCGGGATCGACGTGCCCACGGTGGCGCCGGCCCGGTAGAGCCGAATCGAGTCTTCACTGCCGAGGCCGAACCGGTTGACGCCGGTGACGGCGGCGTTGTCGACCTCGACGGTGCACTCGGCACCGGCAGCGAGTGTGGTGCTGGCGGGGATCGCGTAGGCGTGGGCGTTGTCGCTGTCGGACAGGATCAGGCCGCTGATGTCGATCGTGACACCCGAGGTGTTCTTCAGCTCGACGAAGTCCTGGCCGCTGGAGGCCACCGAGGAGTCGACCTCGTTGAGCACCACCCAGGAGACATCCGGGGCGAACGCCGAGGAGAAGTCGTTGGCGGTGCCGAAGGTGGGCAGCCGGGTCTCGATGAAGCTGCTGCCGTTCCAGCCCAGGCTGGTGCGCCCGTGCTGGGTCCAGGTGCGAGCGCTGACGGGCGTCGACACCAGCGGGTCGAGGTCGATGGTGTCGGAGGTGAACAGGCGGGCCGAGTCGGCGTCGCCCAGCCCGAAGTTGCCCGGCACGGTGGTGTCGTCGACGCGGAAGGCGGCGATGGCGCCCGCGGCCAGGGCCGGGGTGCCGGAGGGCAGCCGGAGGGCGTGGGCGTCGTTGTCGTCGGCGAGGATCGCGCCGGCGATGGTGCGGGAGCTTCCGGAGGTGTTGCGCAGCTCGATCCAGTCGCCGTTGACGTCGTCACCCGTGGTCTTGACCTCGTTGACGATCACGCCGGTGAGGTTCGACCCGGCGCCGGGGGTGAACTGGTCGTTCTCCGCGCCGTAGGTGTCGTCCGAGGTGGGCTTCCAGGTCCCGAGCCCGTTGATGTCCAGGTCGGTCCAGTCACGGCCGTAGGTCTCCACGGGGTGGACGCCCCACGAGAACGAGTCGACCGCGCCCTGCGAGAAGGTGATGTCGCCGGGCTGGAAGAGGTTGACCTCGTCGGCCGAGCCCAGGCCGAACCCGCCGACGCCGTCGACCTGGTAGGCGACGTAGCCGCCGGCCAGGAGAGTGGTGGACGCAGGCACGGTGAAGACATGGCCGGTGTCGCTGTCGGTGATGATGGCCTTGCTGATGTCGATGGCGCTACCGGTCGGGTTGTAGAGCTCGACCCAGTCTCCGTGGACCGCGTCGGCGTCGGTCTCGACCTCGTTGATCACGACACCGGTGATGTCACCGATCAGACCCGGCGGCACGTTGGCGGCCCCGCGGGTCGATGCGCCGGTGACGCCGAAGCTGCCGGACCCGTTGGGGAGTCGACCCCAGGTGGTCCCCGCGTGCGTGGTCCACGACGTGGAGTCGACGAGCGTGGCGGCGGTGCTGGCGCCGTCGAAGAGCCGAGCGGAGTCGGGAGCGCCGAGGCCGAAGTTGCCGGTGCCGACGCTGACGTCGAAGACGGCGTACCCGCCGGCGGCGATGGTGCCGCTGAGCGGGAAGGCGTGGGAGTTGTCGTTGTCGGCGAGGATCGAACCGGCCATGTTGATCGCCGAGCCGGTCGGGTTGTAGAGCTCGATCCAGTCCGTGGTGTCGCCGTTGGACTCGACCTCGTTGATCTTGAGGCCGGCGACCGAGGCCGAGGCTGGCGTGGCGAGGCCGACCGCGAGCATGCAGCCCGCGACCGAACCCATCGCGAGGGCGGCGAGGCCGGCCCGGCGCAGGCCCTGAGTGCGCTTGTGTAGCATTGATTGCTCCTTCGTCATTGATGTGTGTGAATCAGACGGAGGCGTCGCGTTGCACCGCAATTCCAGTGCGGTGCAGCGCGGCGGCCCTCCCGGCGATGACACTGGCAGTCAGAGGGTGTCTCCGACCCCCACTGACGAATGGCCGTTTGACAACCTTTTGACAACAGGCCGGTGTCCTTTCGGATATCGCAGTCACATGGCGCCGGTAATCAGGTGATGGCCGATATCACTGCCGGCTATTCCGCCTTCGTTCGCGCGTAGTTTCTTTGGGAAATGCGGCTTTTTCACCAGGCCCCGCTGGGCTGTGGACGTCGTGCGCGTGAGGCCACCTGGCTCGGGACTGGTACGGCGTTCGCGCCCCTGCCCAGTTCCCTCGTCATCGTCAGGAGCCCACTCCTATGCGGGTAGAACCCTCACGTCGGAGCCCGCGTTCGGGTCACGCCGGCCACGTCATCTCACTTGTTCTCGCCTTTCTGGTGGCCGTCGCCGGGTTGAGCGTCGTGTCGGCGGCAGCGCACGCGGCCGACCCTGGCGTCGTCGACATCCCCGATCCGGTCCTCAAGGCTGCGATCAATCGCACGCTGGCGGCCGTGACCTTCGAGCCCCACGACGACGCCCAGCCGGTCACCGTCGAGGAGGCGGCACTGGTGACCACCCTGGCCACTTCCAGGTTCACCGGCCCCGTCGCCGACCTGACCGGTGTGCAGGCGCTGACGAACCTCACCACGTTCCAGCTGCCGGCGAACCAGACCAACACGTTCACCGACCTCTCCCCCCTGACCGGCCTGGCCAAGCTCGCCACCGTGGGTCTCATCAACAGCCAGATCTCCGACCTGAGCCCACTGTCGGCCATGTCGTCGTTGAGATCGCTGACTCTCACCAACAACAAGATCTCCGACGTCTCGCCGCTGGCTGGGCTCACCGGCCTGACGACGCTGGGCCTGGGCGCCAACCAGATCGCCGACGTCGGGTCGCTGTCCGGCCTCGACGCTCTGACCGGCCTGACGCTGACGGACAACAAGCTCGCGGACCTCGCCGGATTCCCTGCGTTGCCCGCCCTGGTGTCCCTCTACCTCAACACCAACAAGATCGCCGACGTCACCCCGTTGGCCGACAAGTTCACCAAGACCGTGCTGGCCACCGTCAACCTGAGCGGCAACAAGCTCACCGACGCCTCGGCGCTTGCGCCGTACGGCAACGGAGGGGGCAAGCTGGGCGGCGCCACGGTGGCGACGACGGGCCTGCTGCTGGGCAACAACAAGATCAAGGACTTCTCGGCCTTCTCCGGTTGGAGCAAGCCGCCGGTCGGCGCCAAGGTGAGCGGCCAGCGCATCTATGTCGGGCCGTACACCGACGGCGGCGTGCACGTCTCGCTCAAGACCGCCGACAGCCCGCCGACACTCCAGCTGATCCCGGTCGAAGCCGGCTCCTACGATCGCGACGCCGGCCTGCTGACCCTCACCGACGCTCCCGTCGGGAGCGTTGGTGTGGCCGCCTCGACCCAGCCCGGCACCGCCATCTGGACCGTCTCCTTCTCGGTGGACCCGGAGGGTCCCCCGCAGGTCACCGCTCCCGGCGGCAAGGCCGCCGAGGTCGGCGCCGCCATCACACCGTTCACCGTGACCGCTGTCGGCGGGACCCCGCCGTACACCTGGGGCGCGACCGGCCTCCCGACCGGACTCTCCATCGACCCGGCGTCGGGCGAGGTGTCCGGCACCCCGACCGAGGCTGGTGCACCGACCGTCACCGTCACCGCCACCGACGCCAACTCTCAGCATGGTTCGGCGACCTTCACGTTCACCGTCACTGCTGCCCCCACGGCCCCGGAGGTCACCAACCCCGGGAACAAGAGCGTCCCGGTCGGTGCCGCGATCACCCCGTTCACGGTGGCCGCGACCGGCGGCGTCACGCCGTACTCCTGGGGCGCGATCGGGCTGCCGGTCGGGCTGTCGATCGACCCTGCCTCCGGGGTGGTCTCCGGTACGCCGACCGCCGTGGGCACCGCCACCGTCACGGCGACCGCCACCGACGCGGGCTCCCGCACGGGGTCTGCGACGTTCACGATCAGCGTCACCAACGCCCCGACCGCCGTCGCCATCCCCGACCCGAACCTGAAGGCCGCGATCAACGCGGCCCTGGCCCGACAGCTCGGCACGAGCCGGTCGGCCACCCAGGACGTGACTCCTGCGCTGGCCGCGCAGCTCGTCAACCTCGAGGAAGTCGACTTCCCCGTCGGGCCGATCGGCGACCTCACCGGTCTCGAGGCGTTCACCAACCTGAAGAACCTGTACTACTCGGCGTTCCAGCAGACGAACAACACCTTCAGTGACCTGACGCCGTTGAGCGGACTGACCAAGCTCACCTATGTGGGTCTGGTCAACGCCCAGGTCAGGGACGTGACGCCGCTGACGGGCCTGGACAAGCTGACGGGCCTCGCCCTCGGCAACAACGCGATCACCGACCCCTCGCCGCTCGCGAGCCTGACCGGGCTGACCAGCCTCAGCCTGGGCTCCAATGAGATCAGCGATGTCAGCAGGGTGCCGGCCCTGCCGAAGCTCGCGGCCATCGACCTCTCCGACAACGGCATCCGCGACCCGGCCCCGCTGGTCGGGAAGTTCGACCCCGACGTCCTGACCACGCTGGATCTGTCCGACAACAGGATCGGCGACGCCACGTCGCTGGCACCTCTCGGTCGCAACGGCGCCCGGCTCGGGTCCCAGCTGTCCTTCGGGGATGGTCTGAAGCTGGAGAACAACCGGATCGCGGACTTCTCCGCCTTCTCCGACTGGACCGGCCACAACGCACTCAGGGTTGCGGGCCAGTCGATCTACGTCGGCTCCTACCGGGCCGGCGGCATCAACGTGACGTTGAAGACCGACGTCGCGTCGGTGCCCGTGGTCACACCCGGGACGGCAGGCTCCTACAACCCCGCCACCGGGTTGCTGACCGTCACCGACCCAACCGCCGACAGCGTCACCCTCATCACCTCGGCGTCCACCTACACGACCTGGACGGTCTACTTCTCCATCGCGCCACTGGAGGGCGACGAGGACGGCCCGGTGTTCACCGGAACCCCACAGGTCGGCCAGCTCCTCTCGGCGACGACGCCCGCCGCCGCCTTCGCCGACGCCGCGTGCATCGGCGCCGGCGCCTTGTCCTACCGGTGGCTCCGTGACGGCGATGAGATCACCGGCAACCCCCACTTCATGACGCTGAACCAGATCGGGGGGACGTCCGGAAGCATGGGTGGTCCAGCCACCAGCGCCCAGTACCGGGTCTCGGTGCCGGACCTGGGTCACCAGCTCCAGGTGCGGTCCACGTGCAAGGCCACCGGCGCGACGAGCACGTCCGCCCCGGTCGCGATCACAACCTCCGAGGCCGAGGTGCCCCTGGTCCAGAGCCTCGAGGGCCCGAACGGCTACCGTGCCGTGTCCGAGATCGACCCGGTCATCACCATCACTGCCCCGGCGCCGTCCGGGGTGGTCGGCGACCCGACGAACCCGGCGATCCCGATCTCCGTCGCCCAGCTCGACGCGGCCGGAAGGCTCGTCGATCCCGCAGGCATCCAGGTGACGCTGGCCGACATCCACGACATCCCGGGCGGTACGCCGGGTATCGCCGCCGACGACGTCGACGTCATCGGCTCCGGCGCCCAGCGGAGCATCGTGATCGACCCGAAGGCGCCGGCGAACGTCCAGCTCACCTTCACGGTCACCGGCACCACCGGCAAGACGTCCGCCTTCAGGTTCGGATACCTGGCCTCGCGGGCGACCACGCCGACGAGTCGGGTACTGATGGGCTCGAGCGACGCGTCGACCGCGATCGGCGTCGGTGACGGGCATGTCCTGGTCGCGGACGACGAGAAGAACACCGTGCGGCTGTACGACGGCGAGGTCTCCGGGCGCGAGGTCGGCGAGTTCCGGATCGGAACGGACCTGGGCGCCGGCACTGAGATCGACGCCGAAGCCTCGGCTCGCAAGGGCGACCGGATCTGGTGGTTCGGCTCCCACGGCAACTCCAAGGCTGGCGAGGTCGAGGTCTCGCGGCATTCAATCTACGAGACCAAGCTGGCCGGCACCGGTGCCGACGCGAGGCTCACCACGGTCGGGGTGCGCTACGGCGATCTCCGCAACGACCTGATCGAGTGGGACGACAACCACGGAGCCCGGTTCGGATTCCACACCGGCGCCGCGAAGGACATGAGCCCGGACGCGATCAACGGGTTCAACATTGAGGGCGCGGAGTTCTCGCCCGACGGCTCCGAGCTCTACCTGGGCTTCCGGTCCCCGCTGACGCCGGCGCAGATCGGCGGGAGGGCGCTGATCGTGCCGCTGACCAACCTCGAGGCGCTCACCTCGGGCGCGGTCACCCGGGCGACGTTCGGGGAGCCGATCCTGCTCGACCTGGGCGGCGACCGGATCCGCGAGATCCGTAAGAACGATCGGGACGAGTACCTCATCCTCGGCGCCACCGACTCAGGCTCGAAGCTGGCCCCGACCCAGCACCTGTGGGCGTGGAACGGTGACCCAGACATCGCGCCGCAACTGCTGACCACGGTGGTGCCCGATGCCGTCGAGACCCGCTACACGGACACCCAGGGAGCCTGGGAGGGGATCGGTGCGATGCCCGACCGGCTCGTCCCCGGCGCCCACGTCCGGCTGATCATGGACCAGGGGTACGTCCAGCTCTACCCCGGCAAGGGTGAGAACAAGGACGACCCCAACGACTGGGGCAACAAGGCCCGGACCGACGTCGTCACCCTCGCCGGCCCGGTCGGCACCCTGGCCGAGGTCAGCGATCCCGGAGCGTTCCCCGACCAGGCCGTCAACACGATCGGCTCGGCCAGGACCGTGACGGTCACGAACACCGGCTCCAACCTGCTCCATGTCGACGCCGTCTCCACGGAAGCGGACGACGAGTCCGCCACGGACTACCTGATCGCCGGCGACAGGTGCAGCGCCAAGACCCTGGAGCCGGACGAGACCTGCACCATCCGGGTGAGGTTCGCCCCGTCGCGTGCGGGCGCGACCTCGAACGCGGAGCTCGTGGTCGAGAGCGACGTCCAGGGCGGCAGCACCAGCGTGCCGCTGACGGGCACCGCGACGGCCCCGCCGAAGGCCACTCCTGCGGTCAGTGCCGGTTCGAGCACGGTGTCGGCGGGTCAGTCGGCGACGATCCCGGTCCAGGTCGCCGGCAACGCGGCCACCCTGCCGACCGGCGTGGTCACGCTGAGCAGTGGCGGCCACAGCGTCGGGTCGGCGACACTCGCCGCAGGCTCGGCGACCTTCACCGTCCCGTCGACGTCCCTCACCAGCGGGGCGAACCTCTTCACGGTGGAGTACGTCGGCGACTCGGCGTACACCGGTGCCAGCACCCAAGTGGCGGTGACGGTCACGGTCGCCACCACGCAGAAGGGTGCCGCCTCGGTGAACGCCCGAGCGGTCAAGGTCGCCTACGGGCGGTCGGGCCAGGTCGTGGTGCAGGTGTCCGGCGGCGGGGCGACTCAGCCCACCGGTCCGGTCACCCTCCGCGACGGTGCCCAGGTCGTCGGCAGCGCGCAGCTCACCCAGGGCACGGCCACCGTCACGGTCCCCGCGTCCGCACTGAGCGCCGGCGTCAACCTCTTCACCGTGGAGTACGCCGGCGACACGGCGTACAACGCGTCCAGCGCCCCGGTGATGGTGGACGTCGACAAGGCGGTATCCAGGGTCTCGGCCAAGCCGACCAGTCAGGTCACCGCCCGCAAGAGGGTGCCGCTCAAGATCAGTGTGTCCGCACCGGCGGGTGTCTCGAAGTCCGGCCTGGTCACCGTGCTGGCCGCAGGCAAGACCGCCACGGTGCCGGTCGTCAATGGCCGAGCCACGGTCCGGCTGCTGTTCAGGGCAGCCGGCACGTCCAAGGTCCATCTCAGCTACGCCGGCAACGACGAGCTGACGGGGTCGACGGACACCGTGAAGATCAAGGTCAAGCCCGCCAAGAAGCACAAGAAGCAGCGCGCGAGGGTGGGCGTGCAGCCCATGCATTCCTGGTGGGCCGATCGAGCCGCCCTCGGCTGACCGCCCGCGACGTGGCCCAACGGAAGGCAACCACACACCGACAACGTGACGCTGCTCGACCGTACGTCGTCGGGTGGTTGGTGCTCGCTGCGCTCACGCTGGCTGAGGTCGTCGTCGCCTCGGTGCTGCGTTCGCGTGGACCGGATGACGCGCTTTCGGAGTCGGACTGAGAAGGTAGAGCCACCAACTGGGGGCGTTGAAGGGCGGGTCGAGCAAGGCATGGCCCGTGGAGACCACATCTATGTGCGCCGTGGACTGCGCTACAGCCACCACGGCATCGACTGTGGCGACGGGACCGTCATCCACTACGTCGGACCGCGGGCCAGCGTGCGGCAGGTCGAGCGGACGTCGTTCGAGGAGTTCGCGTTGGACGACGACGTTCTCGTCCGCGCCTACGACGAGCGGCTGAGCCCCGACGAGACCATCCGCAACGCCGAGTCCCGCTTGGGATCTGCGGGCTACCACCTGCTGCGCAACAACTGCGAGCACCTCTCCGCTTGGTGCTGCACCGGTCGCGCCGCCAGCAGCCAGGTACGGCGTTGGGTCGTCGGGTCGCAGGGGGCAGTCGCCTCGTTCGTCGCGGCCGAGGCCGTCGGTGCGCATGTGCTCGTGCTCGGCACCCTCGGGGCGAGTGTCGTGGCGATGGTGCGTCCGATCCGTCGTCGGCGGCGCTGGCGGCGGGCCGAGTTCGTGACCGAAGGTGTCTGACTCGACGCGAGATGTCGGCGTACGGCGCCTGCTCATGGAGATCGTCCGCTTCCTCGCTGTCGGCGGGCTTGCCACCGCGGTGTCGCTCCTCGGGTTCAACGCCCTGGTGCACGGGACCCCGATCGGGGTCGCGCCGATGCACGACCAGCCCATCGCCGCCTACGTCCTGGTCAACGTCCTCGCCGGCGTCGTCGCGTACGCCGGCATCCGGATGTGGGCGTTCAGCCAGCGGCAGGCCGGCGATCCGGTGGAGGGCTTGGTGCGGTTCTTCGCCATCGGCGCCGGGACGATGGTGATCCCGGTGCTCTGCCTGGTGGCCAGCCGCTACGCACTCGGCCAGACGAGCGTGTGGGCGGACAACATCTCGGCCAACGTGATCGGCCTCGGCCTCAGCACCGTCGCGCGCTTCTGGTTGTTCCGCCGCTACGTCTTCCTCGACGATGTCGGGGTGCTGGTGGAGCACCTCGCCGACCGGGACGGGCCGGCCTTCGCGGAGCCGGACGCCGAAGCGCTCCTGGAAGGCGCGGATCACCCCACCCCGGACACGATCGTCAGCCGGTAGTCGCGGCGCGGTCGCCCGGCCGGATCCCGGCCGCCGAGGAGGTACTTGGTCACACCAGCTGGATGCCGACGGAATCGGTGAACAGGCCGATCACCAAGGAACCGTGACCCAACCGTGACCTCGCGGCATCTCACGCCTCGGCGAGACACCTCCCGTTCACCTCGGTGCAGCAGCGTGCGTGCGTGCCTGACCCTGCGCCCGACGTCGATCCGACAGCCGGCCTCCGTCGCGGCACCTTCGCGCCGACACCTCGCACCCTGGTCGACGTCTTCCGCGCAACCGTCGAGCAGGCGCCCGACGAACCGGCCCTCGACGCCGGCAACGGGACCCTCACGTACGCCGAGCTGGCCGAGGCGGCCGAGGGACTCGCCGCCGAGCTCAACTCACTCGGCGTGGGGCGGGGCGACAAGGTCGGCGTACGGGTCAGCTCGGGCACGACCGACCTCTACGTCGCCATCGTCGGGATCCTGCTCGCCGGGGCGGCGTACGTGCCGGTCGATGCCGACGACCCCGACGAACGCGCCCGGCTGGTCTTCGATGAGGCAGAGGTCGCCGCGATCGTCGGCACCGGGCTGGCCATCGCCACCCGCCGGCCCGGCCCCGCGCGCGAGGCCGAGGACCCGGACCTGGACGACGACGCCTGGGTGATCTTCACCTCCGGCTCCACCGGTACGCCGAAGGGCGTCGCCGTCACGCACCGCAACGCCGCCGCCTTCGTCGACGCCGAGTCGCGGATGTTCCTCCAGGGCGAGCCGCTGGGCGTGGGCGACCGTGTGATGGCGGGCCTGTCGGTGGCCTTCGACGCCAGCTGCGAGGAGATGTGGCTGGCCTGGCGATACGGCGGCTGTCTCGTGCCGGCGCCGCGAGCGCTGGTGCGCAGCGGCGTCGACGTCGGGCCCTGGCTGGTCGCCAACGCGATCACCGTGGTCTCCACCGTGCCCACGCTCGTCGCGCTGTGGCCCCCGGAGTCGCTGGTCAAGGTGCGGCTGCTGATCATGGGTGGCGAGGCGTGCCCGCCGGAGCTCGCCGCTCGCCTGGTCGCCGCGGACCGCGAAGTGTGGAACACCTACGGCCCGACCGAGGCCACCGTCGTGGCCTGCGGCGCCCTGCTCACCGGTGGCTCGCCTGTCCCGATCGGGCTCCCGCTGGACGGCTGGGACCTCGCGGTCGTCGACGCCGACGGCCGCCACGTCGCGCCCGGAGAGACTGGCGAGCTGATCATCGGGGGCGTCGGCCTGGCGCGCTACCTGGACCCGGCCAAGGACGCCGAGAAGTACGCCCCGCTCGCCAGCCTGGGCTGGGACCGCGCCTACCGCTCGGGAGACCTGGTGGTCTTCGAGCCCGACGGCCTCCTCTTCGGCGGGCGGGCCGACGACCAGGTGAAGCTCGGAGGCCGGCGCATCGAGCTCGGCGAGATCGACAGCGCACTGCTCGCGCTGCCGGGCGTCAGCAGCGCGGCCGCGGCGGTCCGTCGTACGGCGTCGGGCAACCAGCTGCTCGTGGGCTACCTGACCGTCGGCGACGCCTTCGACCAGGCCCGGTCACTGGAGCTGTTGCGCCGTGACCTGCCGGCCGCGCTGGTCCCTCGGCTGGCGGTGCTCGACACGCTGCCGACCCGTACGTCGGGCAAGGTCGACCGCGACGCCCTCCCGTGGCCGCTGAAGCCGACTGCGGCCCCGACGGACAGCGGGCTCACGGACACCGAGATGTGGGTGGCCGAGCTGTGGCTCGACATCCTGGGCGCGACGGTGGAGAAGCCCGGTGACGACTTCTTCGACCTGGGTGGTGGCAGCCTCACGGCGGCACAGCTCGTCTCGCGGCTCCGGACGCGCTTCCCCGACGTCGCGGTCGGGGACGTCTACGAGTGGCCGACCGTCGGCACCTTGGCGACCCATCTCGACGGCATGGCGGCGAGCGGCCCGGCCAGTGACCGGAGCGTCCCGGCGGTGCCGCTGAAGACCCAGACCGCGCAGGTGGCCGCGACCCTCGGTGCCCGGGCGCTCGCCGGCCCGCGGTGGCTGACCTGGAGCGCGCTCGGCTGCCAGGCCCTCGCCTGGGCGGGGCTGGACTGGCTCCCGACCCTGCACCCGGTCGCCCTCGTCGCGGCGGTGCTCCTCTTCCTGTCGCCACCCGGCCGGATGCTGCTCGCGGCCGCCGGCGCGCGCCTGCTGCTGCGTGGCGTGGGTCCGGGCAGCTATCCGCGCGGAGGCCGCATCCACCTCAGGCTCTGGCTCGCCGGCCGGGTCGTCGACGAGCTCGGGGCCACGACGCTCGCCGGCGCGCCGTACATGACCTGGTACGCGCGGATGCTCGGCGCCGAGATCGGTCGCAACGTCGACCTGCACAGCATCCCCCCGGTGACCGGGATGCTCAGCCTCGGCAAGGGCTGCTCGGTCGAGCCGGAGGTGGACCTCAGCGGGTCCTGGATCGACGGCGACGTGGTCCACGTCGGCCGAGTGCGGGTCGGCCCGAGAGCCCGGGTCGGCGCCCGGTCGATGCTGCTCCCGGGTGCGGACGTCGGCGCCGGCGCGGAGGTCGCTCCAGGTTCGGCCGTCTTCGGCGGCGTCCCTGACGGCGAGTTCTGGTCCGGGTCCCCGGCGGCCCGGGTCGCCACCGACGCCCGAGGTCCGTGGTCGACCCGACCGGACGTACGCCGCTCCTGGGTCCTGGCGTACGCCGCGGCCGCCGCAGGGCTCTCGCTCCTGCCCGTGCTCGCTGTCGTCGCCGGCGCCCTGCTGCCGCTGCTCGCCGCCGGACCCGACGGGTACGCCGATGCACTGCGCCTGCTGGTCTGGGTGCCGGTGTCGACTCTCGTCGGGTTGGCGGTGCTGACCGCGATGGTCTGGGTCGTGGTCCGGCTGGCCGGGCTCGCGATCCGCCCGGGAGTGCATCCCGTCCAGAGCGGTCCGGCGCTGGCCGTGTGGGTGACCATGCGGGTGCTCGACGAGGCGCGGACCTGGCTGTTCCCGCTCTACTCCTCCCAGGCCACGTCGCGGTGGCTGCGGGCGTTGGGTGCCCGGATCGGGCGCGACGTCGAGGCGTCGACCGTGCTGATGATCCCGTCGCTGACCCAGGTCAACGACCAGGCCTTCCTGGCCGACGACACGCTGATCGGCGGCTACGAGCTCGGCGGTGGCTGGCTGCGGGTCGAGCGCGTCAAGATCGGCAAGCGGGCGTTCGTCGGCAACTCCGGGATGGCGGCGCCCGGGCGCAAGGTGCCGAAGTCGTCCCTGGTGGCGGTGCTCTCGGCGGCACCGAGACG
This sequence comes from Nocardioides endophyticus, assembly GCF_039543845.1. NCBI lineage: Bacteria > Bacillati > Actinomycetota > Actinomycetes > Propionibacteriales > Nocardioidaceae > Nocardioides > Nocardioides endophyticus. Next base: position 65,657 of record NZ_BAABKN010000022.1, read on the forward strand.
GAGCTCGGCACGGTCGGGGGAGTCCTGGCTGGGCTCGCCGCCGGCTCCGTTGCGCCGGGTCACCCAGACCGCCGACAGCGGACGGACCTACGACCCACCGGCTGCCCTCAAGGCCGCTCGCGGCGCGATCGAGCTGTGTCGCCTGGTCCCCGTCATGCTCGGGGTCGCCCTGACGACAGCGGTCGCGATCACCCTCGTCGCCGCCTGGGACCGTGGCGGCGTCGTACCTCCCGTGCTGGTTGCCGCACCGGTCCTGGCGCTGGCCGGTGCCGTCGCCGCCCTCGTCACCGTGGTGGCCAAATGGCTGCTGATCGGCAAGGTGCGGCCCGGGCAGCACCCGCTGTGGAGCTCCTTCGTGTGGCGCAACGAGCTTGCCGACACCTTCGTGGAGACGCTGGCGGCGCCCTGGTTCGCCCGTGCGGTGACGGGCACTCCGCTGCTCAACGTTTGGTTCCGGGCGCTCGGCGCCAAGGTCGGACGCGGCGTGTGGTGCGAGACCTACTGGCTGCCCGAGACCGACCTCGTCGACCTCGGCGACGGGGCCACCGTCAACCAGGGCAGCGTCGTCCAGACGCACCTCTTCCACGACCGCATGCTCAGCCTGGACCAGGTCATCCTCAGGCGCGGTGCCACCCTGGGACCGAACAGCGTCATCCTGCCCGCGGCCGTCCTCGGTCGTCACGCTACGGTCGGTCCGGTGTCACTGGTGATGAGGGGCGAGTCCGTGCCGGACAAGACGATGTGGATCGGGAACCCGATCGGGCCCTGGGTGACCGAGCAGTGAAGCTGTCCGGCCTCCACTCTGACCTCCCGACCGCTGACCCCTACCTGCCGGGGCACGGCGACCCCTCGTGGAGCGCGACGCGCTACGACATCCGGCTGGACTACGCCGTCGAAGGCAACCGGCTCCGCGGCCAGGTCATGATCGAGGCCGTCAGCAACACCGACCTCGACCGGGTGACGCTGGACCTCGCGCACCTCGAGGTCGAGAAGGTCACCGTGAACGGCGCGGCGCTGGGCAAGTACACGACGCGTGGCCACCGGTTGGTGCTCAACCTCCGCGAGCCGCTTGCCGCGGGCGATGCGTTCACGATCGCGGTGCGCTACCAGGGGAAGCCGCGACCGCTGGTCGAGAAGCACCACGGCGACGCCGGCTGGGAGGAGCTCACCGACGGCGTCATCGTCGCGGGCCAGCCGCACGGGGCGCCGACCTGGTTCCCCTGCAACGACCGGCCGGACGACAAGGCGCCGTACGCCATCACGGTGACCGCGCACCCCGACTACACGGTCGTCGCCAACGGGACCCTGATCGGCCGGCGCCGGCGGGGGAGCACCGTCACCTGGGCCTACGAGCAGGACCAGCCGATGGCGACCTACCTCGCGACCGTGCAGATCGGCCGCTACGAGCTGCGCGAGCTGGAGTCGGACGTCCCGATGCAGGCCGCCGTTCCCGCCGACGCCGGCCCGGGGTTCGAGGACGCGTTCGGCCGCCAGGGCGAGATGATGGCCGTCTTCAGCGAGCTGTTCGGCCCCTACCCCTTCTCGGCGTACGCCGTCGTCGTGACCGCGGACGACCTGGAGATCCCCCTCGAGTCGCAGGGCCTGTCCACCTTCGGCCGCAACTTCCTGACCGACGACTGGGATGCCGTGCGCCTGGTCGCGCACGAGCTGGCGCACCAGTGGTTCGGCAACAGCGTGACGCTGAGCGAGTGGCGCGACATCTGGCTGCACGAAGGCTTCGCCTGCTACGCGGAGTGGCTCTGGTCGGAGCGATCGGGCGGCGACTCGGCCGACGTGCACGCCCGCACCCACCACCAGCGCCTCGCGGACCTCGACCAGGACCTGCTGCTGAGCGACCCAGGTCCTGAGCTGATGTTCGACGACCGGGTCTACAAGCGCGGAGCACTGACCCTGCACGCGCTGCGGCTGAGCCTGGGCGACGACGCGTTCTTCGACCTCCTGCGTGCCTGGGTCAGCGAGCACTCCGGTGGGTCTGTGACGACGGCGGACTTCGTCGACCTGGTCAGCGACCGGGCGGAGGCAGATCTGTCCGACCTGCTGGCCGAGTGGCTCGACGAGACGCCGCTGCCGGACCTGCCAGCCGCCAGCTGACCGCCTCGCCGGCCACCGTCCCGACGTAGCCGTCCGGGAGCTCGATCTCCCTGCTCGGGAGGTCGGGCAGGTCCCGCGGATCTCGGCGCAGCCCCTCGCCGGTCGCCTTCAGGAGCGCCTCGATCCGGGTCCAGGCCCGGACGTCGCCGTACTCAGTCACGGCGGGGCCGTGGACCTCGATGTCGATGCCGACGGGACCACCCGGCGACCATGCGACGGCGACCAAGTCCGCGGCGTACGCGATGCTCACGGTCGCCGCACTGCCGAGCACGACCGGACGGCCGTGGCGGCCGCTGCCGCACCAGCGGCACAGTCGGACGACCCCGGAGCCACCGGTCTGCTCGAGGAGGACCTGCTCGGCCAGTCGCCGGAGCGAGCTGCGCGATGCGGGGGTCACGGTTGGTTCCTACCAGAGAGCGTCCTTGCGCTCCGGCACTAGGTTGGTGCGGAGGCACGTCGACCTGGGAGGTTCGGATCATGTCCGACAACGTGGAGCAGCTGCAGCAGCGAGTCGCCAAGCAGAAGGAGAGGCTCGAAGACGCGGCCGGCGCCGTCGAGCAGACGCAGGAGCGCTTGGACGCTTCGGCCGCGGCGTACGAGCAGGCCGACGTCGATCGCTTGCGTCTCAAGACGTCGCTCAAGCTGGCCAAGCGTCGCGCTCGCCGCCTGAAGAAGGAGGCGAAGCGCGCCAAGCAGCTGGTGCATGCCACCAAGGACGATCGCGACGACGCGGCCCGTGAGCTCGACGAGCAGGTCGCTGTCCGTGACAAGCGTGCGGCGAAGCTGGCGAAGGCCGAAGCCGCGCTGGCAGCCGTGCCCGTGGTCGAGGTGAGCACGGCGACCCCGTCCGAGCCGGCGCCGGCGAAGAAGACGGTGCCGGTCAGCAAGGCGCCGGCGAAGAAGGCGCCGGTCAGGAAGGCGCCGGCGAAGAAGGCGCCGGTCAGCAAGGCGCCGGTCAGCAAGGCGCCGGTCAGCAAGGCGCCCGCTAAGAAGGCGCCGGTCAAGAAGGCGCCTGCGAAGAAGACAGTCGCGAAGAAGACGCCGATCGCCCGGACGCGCTAGCTCATCGCTGAGCCTTCGCTGCCGTGGTTTCGAGGCTAGCGGCCGTCACACCTCGACCACCGGGTCGCTGCCTCAGCGGATGTTGCTGTGGCCCTGCTCCATGGAGAGCCGGGCCTTCACGCTCAGCAGGGTCTCGATGATCAGGTCCTCGCGGCCGCCGTCCAGCCGGCTCATGGGGACGGCGACGCTGATGCCGTCGATCGCCGGCCGGGCGAAGGGCAGCGCGACCCCGAAGCAGCGCACGCCGATGCAGGACTCGTCGCTCTCGGCCGCGTAGCCGAGCGTCTCTGCCTTGTCGATGATCGCCAGGACGGCGTCGCGGTCGGTGGTCGTGCTCGCCGTGATGGGCGCGATGTCGTCGGGGACCAGTGCCTCGCGGACCGCCTTGGGATGCTCGGAGAGGACGGCCCGGCCCAGGGCGGTGGAGTACGCCGGGAGCTGTCGGCCGACCGGCGAGTGCATGCGCAGGGGGTGCACGGACTCACGCTTCGCGGTGTAGATCACGTGCGCACCGGTGAGCCGGCCGAGGTTCACGGTCTCCTCGGTCGCGGCGGCGATCTCGTCCATCACAGCAGCGGCCCGGGACAGGACCGGGTCGCCGGCGAGGTACGCCGAGCTGACCACCAGCGAGTGGATGCCGAGCTGGTAGACGCTGCCCGTCGGGTCGGTCTGGAGCCAGCCGCGATCCGTCATCGTCCTCAGCAGGGCGTGCAGGCTGCTCTTCGGGATGCTGAGCCGGTTGGACAGCTGCAGCTGGGTGCCCGGTCCGTTGGCGGCGATCTCGTCGAGCAGGTCCAGGGCGCGGGCGGCCGACTTGACCGGCCCCGCGGCCCCGGTCCCGTTGGCCGTCTTCTCCAGCTGCATCCGTACGCCTCCCCGTTCGGCGATGACTCGGGCGAGCACATCGTGCCAACACTCTATCTCCTGTCCACATACATGGACAGGTTTCGACCCCTTGACCCGTGACGCCCGTCACGTGTACGTTCTCGATTCACATAGACGAACGCAGTTCACAAATCGACGCAGCGCAAAACGAGGAGTCCGAGTGATCCAGGTCCGGTATTCGACATCGCCGACGAGCGTGGAGACAGCGCACGCTTCGGACCTGAGCGAGAACTTCCTCGTGGAGGACCTGTTCGAGACCGGTGAGGTGCACGCCGTCTACACCCACGACGACCGCCTGGTCGTCGGCGGCGCGGTCCCCGGCAGCGGGCAGCTCGACCTGCCGGCCTGGACCGAGGTCCTGGGGGTCGACTCGCACCTGCAGCGCCGCGAGCTCGGCATCATCAACGTGGGCGAGTCGGGCCACGTCCTGGTCGACGGCGAGAAGTTCGAGCTCGACCACCTCGACGGTCTGTTCGTCGGCCGTGGATGCGAGGTCGTCTTCGCCGGCGCGGACGCCGCCTTCTACTTCGTCTCGGCCGTCGCCCACGTGTCGCACCCGACCGTCGCCCTCAGCCACGCCGACGTCGAGCCGGTCGCGCTCGGCACCACGGAGGGCGCCAGCGTGCGCAACCTCTACAAGTACGCGTGGGGCAACGACCTGGCGACGGCCGGTCTGCAGTTCGGCATCACCGTCATCTCCAACGGTTCGGTGTGGAACACGATGCCGCCGCACCTGCACGACCGTCGTACCGAGGTCTACCTGTACGTCGACCTGGCCGAGGACGACCGCGTCTTCCACTTCCTCGGCAAGCCCGGCGCCACTCGGCACCTGGTCGTGGCCAACCGACAGGCGGTCATCTCGCCGCCGTGGTCCATCCACGCCGGCGCCGGCACCGGCTCCTACGCCTTCATCTGGGCGATGTCCGGCGAGAACAACGAGTACACCGACCTCTCTCTCCTCTCCCTGGAGGAACTGTGAGCACCGACCAGACCAGCGGGCGTCGCTCGCCGTTCGATCTCTCCGGCAAGCTCGCCGTCGTCACCGGTGCCGGCCGAGGCCTCGGCCAGGGCGTCGCCCTCGGTCTCGCCGAGGCGGGTGCCGACCTGCTGCTCGTCGGGCGTCCCGACCGCCAGACCGAGACCGAGAAGCTCATCCGTGAGCTCGGCCGCGACGTCGAGGTGATCGACCTCGACATGGGCGACCACGTGGCCGTCGCCGCCACGGCCGCGCAGATCTCAGCGAGCCACGAGGTCGACATCCTGGTGAACAATGCCGGCATCATCGACCGTCACGACACGGTCGATGTCACCGACGAGTCGTGGAACAAGGTGCTCGACATCAACCTGTCGGGCCTGTTCTTCCTCACCCAGCACCTCGGCCGGCCGATGGTCGAGCGTGGGCGCGGCAAGATCGTCAGCATCGCCAGCCTCCTCGCCTTCCAGGGCGGGATCCGGGTGATCTCCTACACCGCGAGCAAGCACGGAGTCGCGGGCATCACGAAGGCCCTGGCCAACGAGTGGGGGGCGTACGGCGTGCAGGTCAACGCCATCGCGCCCGGCTACATGGCCACCGACAACACCACCGCGCTGCGGGAGGACGCCGACCGTTCGCGGGCGATCCTCGACCGGATCCCCGCTGGTCGCTGGGGATCCCCGCAGGACGTTGCCGGAGCGGCGGTCTTCCTGAGCTCTGCCGCGGCCGACTACGTCAACGGACACGTCCTCGTCGTCGATGGGGGCTGGATGGCCCGTTGACCCCGATACCCGTCACGACTCCACCGTCACCCGCCGCTCGGGGCGCACGACCAACCCCTTAATTTCCAACCGCCGGAGCATCCGGCACCTAGAAACGAGGATCGACGATGACCCGCATCCCCCGTCCCGCAATCGCCTTGATCGGCCTCAGCCTGGCGGCTGTCGCGTTCACCGGCTGCAGCGACGAGTCCAGCGCGGACGACAAGGGCGGCAGCGCAGCCGCCGGCTCCTGCGACCCGGCCGACGTCAAGCTCGTCGGGCAGGTCCGCAACGAGTCCAACCCGTACGAGGCGGCCTGGCTCGACGGCGGCGACGCGTTCGCCGAGGGAGTCGACCTGAAGCAGCAGCGACTCACGTACGACGGCGACTCGACCAAGCAGCAGGAGCAGATCAGTCAGCTCCTCGCGGGCGACACCGACTGCCTGGTCATGAACATCCTGCCCAACGGCGACTCCGACACCCCGCCGATCGTGGAGCAGGCCCAGGAGGCGGGCGCCTTCCTGGTGACCCAGTGGAACAAGCCGGCCGACCTCAACGTCACCGACTACGACCAGTGGCTCAGCCACATCACCTACGACGGCGTGACGTCGGGCAAGCAGATCGGCGACGCGCTCGCCGAGGCCATCGGTGGTTCGGGTGGCATCATCGCCCTCCAGGGCATCCTGGACACCGGTGCGGCCAAGGACCGGTTCGCCGGCCTCGAGGAGTCCCTGGCGGCCAACCCGGACGTCAAGCTGCTCGACCAGCAGACCGCCAACTTCTCCCGTGCGGAGGCGCTCGAGGTGACCAAGACCCTGCTGACCAAGCACGGTGACGAGGTCAAGGGCATCTGGGCCGCCAACGACGACATGGCGCTCGGTGCGCTCGAGGCGCTCAAGGCGGCCGGCAAGGAGGGTGAGGTCGCGGTGGTCGGCATCGACGCCGTGCCCGACGCTCTCACGGCCATCGCCGACGGCAGCATGACCGCCACCGTCTCCAGCGACGGCCCGTGGCAGGGCGGCATCGGCCTGGCCATCGGCTACTGCGTCGCCACCGGCGAGCTGTCGGTCGACGACATCGCCGACGACGACCGCGCCTGGTTCGCCGAGCAGTTCCTGATCGAGAAGGACAACGTGGCCGACTTCGCCACGCCGAAGACCGACCCCGCCGACTTCGAGTGCGACAACGTCTTCAGCCGTTCGCAGGGTCCGATCTCGTGACCCTGACATCCCCCGCCGAGGACGTCGACGTCGCCGCGGCGCGCCCCCAGCCTCGGCGGGGGGTGTCCCTGCGGGACGCCGGTCCCCCCCTAGCTCTCGTCGTCGTCTTCCTGGTCTTCGCAGGTCTCAGCTCCGACTTCAGGACGTTCGGCAACGTGCAGAACATCATGGACACGGCAGCGGTGCTCGCCGTCGTCACCTGCGGCATCACGTTCGTGCTGATGATGGGCTCGATCGACCTGTCCGCGCCCGGCGTCATGGGTGCCTCCGCGATCGCGGTGGCACTGCTCGTCGCCAACAACCGCAACGACAACGACCTGGGCCTGATCGGCGTCCTGATCGCGATCCTCCTCGCGGCAGGGTTGGGCTGCCTCAGCGGCTTCGCCCTGGTGATGCTCAAGGTCCCGTCGTTCATGACCACGCTCGGTGTCTCGGCCGTCGGCCTCGGCATCGCGACGCTCATGTTCGCCGGCGTCCAGCCCAACATCTCCGACGAGACGCTGGCGAGCCTGGCGATCGACCGGTTGCTCGGCTTCTCCTACCTGACCTGGGTCGCCGTGGCCTGCGTCCTCGTGGGCTACCTGATCCAGCGCTACTCCCGCCTCGGGCGCTACGCGTTCGCGATCGGCGGTGCCGAGGAGGTGCTGTCGCTCTCGGGCGTCAAGGTGGCGCCGTACAAGGTCGCCGTCTTCACCCTGGCCGGCGCGTTCTACGGGCTCGCCGGTGTCATGGTGACCAGTCAGCTCAGTGCAGGTCTCGTCCAGGCCGGCAAGGGCTACGACTTCGCCGCCATCACCGCCGCCGTCGTGGGCGGGACCCTGCTGACCGGCGGCCGCGGCGGGGTCCTGCACTCCGCCGTCGGAGTCCTGCTGGTCACGGTGCTGACCAACGGCCTCGTCCAGATCGGGGTCAGCCCGTACTGGCAGGGCGGCGTCCAGGGCCTCATCGTCGTCGCCGCGGTGGCCGCCGCGGTGGCTCCCCAGCGTCGAAGGAACCAGGTGACCAAGTGAGTGTCGATCAGGAGGCGGCGGTCGAAGTGACGGCACCCGCACCGGTGCACGCGCTCGAGGTGCGTGGCCTCGTCAAGCACTACCCGGGCGTCAAGGCGCTCGACGGTGTCGACCTCGTCGTGCGCCAGAACGAGGTGCTCGGCCTTGCCGGCGAGAACGGTGCCGGCAAGTCCACCCTCCTCAAGGCCCTGGTGGGTCTGGTCCGGCCGGACGCCGGCGAGATCTGGGTGCGTGGCGAGAAGGTCCGCCTCAAGAGTGTCGTCGATGCCGCCAACCACGGCATCGGCATGGTCTTCCAGGAGCAGTCCCTGGTCCCCAACCTCACCGCCGCCGAGAACATCGTGCTCGGCTCGGAGGGTCGCGGGGTACGACGCGGCATCTACCGCTGGGACACGATGCGCAAGCTGGCGCAGGAGCAGCTCGACAAGATCGGCTCCGACATCAACCCGCTCGCCCGCACCGAGACCCTGAGCTTCGCCGACCGGCAGATGGTCGAGATCGCCAAGGTGCTGCGCATCGAGCAGCGCAGCCAGCACCCGCCGGTGATCATCCTCGACGAGCCGACCTCGGTGCTGGAGTCGAAGGAGATCGAGACGCTCTTCACCCAGGTGCGCCGGCTGCGTGAGTTCGCCTCGGTCGTCTTCGTCTCGCACCGTCTCGACGAGGTGCTCGACGTCTGCGACCGCGTCAGCGTGCTGCGCGGCGGACAGTCCGTCGGAGAGGTGCCGACCGCGGGCGCCGTACCGGCCACGCTGCACCAGATGATGATCGGCTCGGCCGGCTCCGACGACCACTACCACGGCAACGTCGCCGAGCCCTCCGACCAGCCGCGCGAGATGCTCAGCATCCGCAAGCTCTCGGCCAAGACGTTCCGCGACGTCGACCTGGAGGTCCGGGCGGGCGAGATCGTCGGCATCGTCGGAGTCCACGGCTCCGGCCGCGAGGACGTCTGCCGCGCGCTCTTCGGAGCGGAGCCGACCTCGGGTGGCGAGGTGTACCTCGACGGCAAGAAGCTCGACCTCTCGGGCACCCGCGCCGCTTGCGCCGCCGGCATCGGCTACGTCCCGGCCGAGCGCAAGATCGAGGGCATGGTCGGCCCGATGTCGGTGGCCGACAACATGACCCTGGCCAAGCAGGAGTCCCGTTGCGTCGGGCCGTTGGTGTCGCCGCCGAAGCAGGCCGGCGTCGTCGACCGCTGGATCGAGCGGCTCTCCATCCGTACGCCGCACCGCGGCACCGCGATCCAGCGACTGTCGGGCGGCAACCAGCAGAAGGTCGTGCTCGCCCGCTGGCTGGTCGCCGACGACATCCGCCTGCTGCTGCTCGACCACCCGACCCGGGGACTCGACATCGGCGCGCGCTCGGAGGTCTACCGGCTGATGCGCGAGCTCGCCAACAGCGGCGTCGCGACGGTGCTCCTCGCCGACAGCCTCGAGGAGGCGATCGGGATGTCCGACCGCATCGTCGTCATGAGCGACGGGCGGGTGACCTCCGAGGTGCCCTGTGTGGCGGGCGCCAAGCCGACGCCGCTCGACCTGGTCAAGGAGATGGTATGAACGCCCCGACTGCTCCCGCCATGGCGAAGCCCGCCTCCGATGCGGCCGTCGTCAAGGGCGGTCCGACGATCGGCCAGCGGCTCACGTCGATGATGCCGCTCATCGCGCTCGCCGCGCTCCTTGCTGCGTTGTCGATAGCGGACCCGGACTTCCTCACCCAGCGCAGCCTCACCGCGGTGGTCCGGACGTCCGCGCCGCTCGTCGTGCTCGCGGCCGGCGCCACGCTCGTGGTGCTGTGCGGCGGCATCGACCTGTCGATCGCCGCACTGGCGTCGCTCTCGACGGTGCTCTTCGCGATGTGGCTGCCCGACCTGGGCGGCATGACCACGCTGGCCGTCATCGCGGCCGCCGGCACCATCGGCGCCATTCAGGGCATCGCCCACGTGATGCTGCGCATCCCGTCGTTCATCGTGACCCTCGGCGGCATGAGCATCTTCTCGGCGGTCGCCCTGGTCATCTCCGACGCCGGCCCGATCCGGGTCGTCGACCGCGACGCCACCAAGTGGCTGACGCAGTACGTCGGCGGGTACGTGCCGATGGCGTTCGCCGTCGCCCTGATCGTGGTCGCCTCGATCTCGATCGTCCTCAAGGTCACGCCGCTGCAGAGCTACCTCACCGCGACCGGCTACTCCGAGTCGGCCGCCCGCCTGGCCGGTACCCCCGTCGACCGGGTCAAGGTCGGGGCCTTCACGGTCTCCAGCGCCTGCGCCGGTCTCGCCGCGGTGATGCTGGTGTCGCGCAACTACAGCGGCAGCCCGACGATGGCCGACAACCTGCTCCTGCCGGCCGTCGCGGCGATCGTCGTCGGCGGCACCGCCATCACCGGCGGCCACGGCAGCGTCTGGCGCTCGCTCGTCGGCGCGCTCGTCATCACGCTCCTGCGGGTGGGGCTGCCGATCGTCGGCGTCCCGTCCGCCTACGAGCAGATCCTGTACGGCGCGATCATCGTCGTCGCCGTCGCGCTCACGCTGGACCGATCGAAGGTGTTGATCATCAAGTAGCCCGCTCGTCGTACCCGCCCCCGAACTCACCAACGCCAAGCCCCGTCTCCTGGAAGGTGCCCATGTCGCACGACCGCCCCAACCTCCTCCCCGCCGTCCGCTCGTTCCTGTCTTCGCCCAAGCAGCTCCTGATCGACGGCGAGTGGGTGGACGCGAAGGACGGCAAGACCTTCGCCACGATCGACCCCGCCACCGAGGAGGTGCTCGTCCAGGTCGCCCAGGCCTCGACGGTGGACATCGACCGTGCGGTCGTCGCCGCCCGCAACGCGTTCGAGTCGCCCTCGCCGTGGTCGCGGATGACCCCGCGCGACCGCTCCCACCTGCTGTGGCGCATCGGTGACCTCATCGACGCCAGCGCCGAGGAGTTCGCCCAGCTCGAGTCGCTGGACAACGGCAAGAGCCTCGCGTCCGCGCGCGGAGACGTCGGCGTCGCCGCCGAGCTCTTCCGCTACTTCGCCGGCTGGGCCACCAAGATGGAGGGCACCTCCATCCCGATGTCGGTGCCCGGCCGCGAGTTCCACGCCTACACCCGCCGCGAGGCCATCGGCGTCGTCGCGGGCATCGTGCCGTGGAACTTCCCGCTCACCATGGCGGCCTTCAAGATCGTCCCGGCCATCACCGCCGGCAACACCGTGGTCCTGAAGCCGGCCGAGCAGACCCCGCTCACCGCGCTCCGCCTCGGCCAGCTGCTGCTCGAGGCCGGCGTGCCGGCGGGCGTCGTCAACGTCGTGCCCGGGTACGGCGACGCCGGAGCCGCGCTCGTCGACCACGCGGGCGTCGACAAGGTCGCCTTCACCGGCAGCACCGAGGTCGGCAAGAAGATCGCGGCCGGGGCCTCCAAGAACCTGAAGAAGGTCTCTCTGGAGCTCGGCGGCAAGGCGCCCAACATCATCTTCGCGGACGCCGACCTGGACGCCGCGATCGCCGGTGCCGCCCTCGCCGGCTACTTCAACGAGGGCCAGTGCTGCGTCAACGGCTCGCGCCTCTACGTCCAGCGCTCCGTCTTCGACCAGGTGATCGATGGTGTGGCCGCGGCCGCTAGCGCGATCACCGTCGGCAACGGCTTCGACGACGCGACCACCATGGGGCCGCTCGTGTCGCAGGAGCAGCACGAGAAGGTCATGGGCTACGTCCGCGGCGCGATCTCGGACGGCGCCACGATCAACGCCGGCAGTGCCGACCGGGCCCTCGCCAAGGGCTACTTCTTCTCGCCGACCCTCATCACGGGCGTGACCGAGCAGATGGCGATCCAGACCGACGAGATCTTCGGCCCGGTCGTGACCGCGATCCCGTTCGACACCGAGGACGAGGTCGTCGCGGCCGCCAACAACACCGTCTACGGCCTGGCCGCGGGCGTGTGGTCCAAGGACCTCGGCACCGCTCACCGGGTCGGCTCGAAGCTGCGCGCGGGCACGGTCTGGCTCAACACCTGGCACGCCGACGACGTCACCCTCCCGCGGGGCGGCTTCAAGCAGTCGGGCTGGGGCCGGGAGCTCGGGTCGTTCGGTCTGGACGACTACACCGAGCTCAAGACCGTCATCGCAGAGCTCCGGTGATGGCGACCGACGTACTCGGTGCCCACCGGATCGTCCCGGTCGTCGTCCTCGACGACGTGACCCGCGCCGATGACCTCGGCGCGGCCCTCGTCGCGGGCGGGCTGCCGGTCGCCGAGGTCACCTTCCGCACCCCGGACGCGGCAGCGGTCCTCGGTCGACTCGCCGAGCGCGCCGACCTGGTGGTGGGGGCCGGCACGGTCCTGACCGCCGAGCAGGTCGACCGCGCCCACGGCGCGGGCGCCCGGTTCGTGGTCTCGCCCGGGCTGAGCGCCGACGTCGTACGCCGGTGCCGTGAGCTCGGGCTCCCGGTGATCCCGGGCGTCTGCACCGCGACCGAGATCATGCAGGCGCTGAGCCTGGGTCTCGACACCGTGAAGTTCTTCCCGGCCGAGGCGTACGGCGGACTGGGGACGATCAAGGCGCTGTTCGCCGCCTTCCCGCAGGTGCGGTTCATGCCCACCGGCGGCATCACCGCGGCGAGCGCTCCCGTGTACCTCGCCCACCCCGCGGTCGTCGCGGTCGGCGGCAGCTGGATGGTCGCCCCCGACCTGCTCGCCGCTGGGCAGTGGGACGAGGTCGCCGCCCGGTGCGCCGCCGCCGTCCGATCCACCACCCCAGACCTGCAAGGAGCCTCCGCATGATCGAGACCCGTCCCGCCGCCGAGTGCGAGTTCGACATCGTCGCGCTCGGCGAGGTGATGCTCCGGCTCGACCCGGGGGAGGGCCGCGTGCGGACCGCCCGCCGGTTCGAGGCCTGGGAGGGTGGCGGGGAGTACAACGTCGCCCGCGGCATGCGCAAGGTCTTCGGCCTGAGGGCCGGCGTCGTCACCGCCCTGGCCGACAACGAGATCGGCCGGCTCGTCGAGAACCTCGTCCTGCAGGGCGGCGTGGACACCTCGTTGATCCACTGGGAGAAGTACGACGGCATCGGCCGCACCGTCCGCAATGGGCTCAACTTCACCGAGCGGGGCTTCGGAGTCCGCGGTGCCGTCGGCGTCTCGGACCGCGCGAACACGGCGATCAGCCAGCTCGCGCCGGGCACGGTGGACTGGGACGACCTGTTCGGCCGACGTGGCGTGCGCTGGCTGCACACCGGCGGGATCTACGCCGCCCTGTCGGAGAGCTCCGCCGCCGTCGCCGAGGAGGCGATGGCCGCCGCCCAGCGGCACGGCACGGTCGTCTCCTTCGACCTCAACTACCGGCCCAGCCTGTGGGCGGGCATCGGTGGCACCGAGTTCGCCAAGGACGTCAACACTCGGCTGGCGAGCCATGTCGACGTGATGATCGGCAACGAGGAGGACTTCACGGCCGCGCTCGGCTTCGAGGTCGCTCACGTCGACGAGCAGCTCAGCACGCTGCCGATGGACAGCTTCGAGGCCATGGTCGGCACGGTCGCGGAGAAGATGCCGTGGTTCAAGGTGATCGCCACGACGCTGCGCACCGTGCACACCGCCAGTGACAACGACTGGCAGGCGATCGCCTGGTCGCCGGAGAGCGGTGTCCTGTCCTCGGCCGCCCGCGACCACCTCGCGATCTACGACCGGGTCGGCGGCGGCGACGGCTTCGCCTCCGGCCTGGTCTACGGGCTCCTGCAGGGCCAGGAGCTCCAGCAGTGCCTGGAGCTCGGCGGGGCCCACGGCGCCCTGGCGATGACGACGCCAGGCGACACGTCGATGGCTTCCCGGGAGGAGGTCCTCGCGCTCGCGTCGGGCGGTAGTGCCCGCGTCCGTCGCTGAACCCGTCGCTGGGGGGTCGCTCGACCCGACCCCTCAGCGACACCCGACCCGGCGACGTACGCCGGCACCTCACACGACGTCTCGGGCCCCAGGCGTGTCTCGCGAGAGACCCGTCTGGGGCCCGCGTCGTCTGACTTCCGTGCCCTCGGAGGTCTCTCTTTTGAGCTCTACATGGTTCATGTACATGAACAAATGTAGATAAATGTTCACAAATCAGGATCAGGTTCTTGCACATGTGTGACGGGCGCCACTACGTTCCATCGAGAAGGTGCCCGTCCGGTGCTGCCGGCCCCATGGCCGAGCCGATCCGAACCCGAGACAAAGGGATCCAGATGAACGTGCTTCGCAGGTCCGCCCGCGTGCGCTACGAACGGCTACGCCGTTCGAGCGCACGCCTACTCGCGATCGTCGTAGGACTGGTCGTCGCGCTGCCGGTGATCGCCGCAGCAGCAGCGGCCCCGGCCGCCGCAGCGCCGGACGACACGCTGAGAGTGCTGCTCTTCTACAAGGACAACTTCCACGCCTCGCACGTGCAGGCGCGCCAGGCGGTCCGCGACCTCGCGGCCGAGCTCGGCACCCAGTACAGCCAGACCGTGGAGATCGAGGAGACGCAGGACCCGGCGGTGTTCAACACCGCCAACCTCGCGACGAAGGACACCGTGGTCTTCGCGCAGACCGGTGGCGTGCTGTTCAACACCGACCAGCGCGCCGCGCTGGAGGCCTACATCCGCGGTGGTGGCGGCTTCATGGGTCTGCACTACACCGGCTGGTCGGTCGGCCAGAGCGAGCACGACGTCAACCCGTTCTACCTCAAGCTCGTCGGCGCGATGTCCGAGGGACACCCGGAGAACCCCGGCGTCCGCTCGGGCCGCGTCGTCGTCAAGGCCACGGGTCACCCGCTGACGCAGGGCCTCGGGACCGAGATCACCCGCAACGACGAGTGGTACGACTGGACGCTCAACCCGGCCCCGAACGTGCGGATCCTGGTCGAGGCCGACGAGAGCTCCTACCAGAGCCTCGGACGGCAGGGGAGCTCGCACCCGATCACCTGGTGCCAGCAGATCGACAGCGGTCGGTCCTGGTACACCGGCATGGGCCACGAGGGCACGGCGTACTCCGAGCCGTTCATGCGCACGCAGATGCGCCGCGGTCTCGCGTACGCCGCGGGCCTGCTCCCGGCCGACTGCTCGCCGCCCGCCAAGGACGAGGCCGGCGGCTGGAGCGGCGTGACGCCGTGGCCGCTGATGCCGATCAACATGGCGCTGACCTCCGACGGCAAGGTGCAGTCCTTCGGCAGCGTCGGCGGCTGGGGCAACGACACCACCCCGTTCGACTGGACCGGCGACAGCTCGATCACCCAGGGCGGCCAGATGGAGTTCGACGTCTGGGACCCCGCGCAGCAGCGCACCCTCGCGAACTACAAGAACGGCCTGATGGCCAACAACACCTACACGGACCTGTTCTGCTCCATGCAGGTGCAGAACCCCCACACCAAGGCCACGATGACGGTCGGCGGTGACGACGGCCTGGGCGGCAATGCCCCCAACGACGCCGCCATCGGCGTCACCAGCTACAAGACCAACACCGGTCTGAAGAACGCGGCGCCGATGAACTACCCGCGCTGGTACCCGACGGGCACCACGACCTCCGAGGGCGACATCGTCGTCCAGGGTGGCAGCCTGCGCGGCGGTCCGGGTGGCCCGGGCGTGCTCACCCCCGAGATCTACCGTCCGGACGAGGGCTCCAGCTGGAAGCTGCTCACCGGTGCCAAGAGCGCCCTCGCGTACGGCGACGGCGGCAACGGCAACGGTCCGGACGAGAACCGCTGGTGGTACCCGCGCGCCTTCGTGGCGCCGGGCAGCGGCAACATCTTCAACATCAGCGGCACCCAGATGTTCGAGCTCGACCCGAGCGGCGAGGGCCAGATCATCAACCGGGGCACGCTGCCCGCAGGTGTCTCCAACCAGGGCGCCGACGGCAACCCGGTGGGCGCGACCTCGACGGCCGCGATGTACCGGCCGGGCAAGATCCTGCAGGTCGGTGGCGGCTGGTGGGCCAACGGCGGCGGACCGGCCGGCGCGCGCGGCGGCTTCACCGTCGACGTCACCGGCGGCACCGAGTCTCCGGTGGTCACCAAGACCGCGCCGATGGAGTACCAGCGCCACTGGCCGACCGCGACGGTCCTGCCCGACGGTGACGTCATCGTCACCGGCGGCAGCCGCGACAACAACGGCGAGGGGGGCTACGTCACCGAGGCCGAGATCTGGAACCCCGACACGGGTGTCTGGAAGACGGTCGAGGTGCCCTACGAGCACGCTCGGCTCTACCACTCCACCGCGCTGCTCCTCCCCGACGGTCGCCTGATGATCGGCGGCGGCGGGGCCCCGGGTCCGCGCAACTACACGGACGTGGAGTACTACTCGCCGTCGTACCTCTATGACGGCAACGAGCTGGCTGAGCGTCCGGTGATCACCACCGCACCCAAGAAGGTCGGGTACGACGGGTCGTTCCAGATCGGCGCCTCCGGCCCGGTCTCGCGAGTCACCCTGGTCCGCAACGGATCGGTCACGCACGGCTTCAACAACGACCAGAACTTCCAGGACCTGGAGTTCAGCCAGGCGGGCGGGACGGTCACGATCGACACCCCGGAGGACGGCACCTACGCCCCACCCGGCGCCTACATGCTGTTCGTCTTCGACGAGGACGGCACCCCGTCCGTCGCGAAGATCGTCGACATCGACCCCACGGTCGAGATGGACCAGCTCAAGCCGGAGGTCGTCGACCAGTTCGAGTACCCCCGTCTCCCCACGGAGTGGCGTGGCGCCAACCCGCCGAACACCATCGACCTGGCGCCGGGCAACGGCCGGATGGCCCCCTGGGCCGTCCAGAGCCAGGTGCAGCTGGTGCGTGGCACCGTCGCCACCCAGGGTGGCCTCGGCGGCACCGGCTACCAGCTCGCGCTGGGTCAGTCGGGCAGCATCGAGCGGAGGCTCCAGGGTCTCGACCCCGGACGTGAGTACCGGGTCTCGCTGCGCTACGCACGAGACAGCCGGTCGGTCGGCGGGACCGGGGCCGCGAACGCCCAGCTGAAGGTGGGGTCGCTCGACGCGACGATCACGGCGACGACCGACAACCCGTCGCAGGGCACCAACGACACCACCTACGGCACGTACGCCGCGACGTTCACGGCCGACCAGCGGACCGAGACGCTCAGCCTGACCGGAGACGGCACGGGAGCCGGACTGATGGTCGACGATCTCGTCGTCGTCGGCTCGGACCCGGGTCTCAGCGACGTCCCGATCCACTACGAGTTCGAGGAAGGCACGGGCACGTCTGTGGCCAACACCGGCACCGACGACACGGTCGGCGCCGCGACCCTCACCGGCACCACCGGGTGGTCCGACAACGGCACCTTCGGCAAGGCGCTCGACATGCCGGGCGGCAACAACGCGAACGCCGTCGACCTGCCGGACAACCTGCTCAAGGACGAGACGGACTTCACCACGTCGTTCTGGGTGCGCCCCGACACCAAGGGCAACTGGATCAACCTGTTCCACATCGGCGACGGGCTCGGCGACGCGGGCAGCTTCTTCCAGATCCAGATGCAGACCCAGGCGCAGGGCAACACCGGCCTGGCGGCAACCTTCAAGAAGAAGGGCAACCCCCTTCAGGAGCGCGTCTACGCGACTCCGACCAAGGACGTGACCGCGAACCAGTGGAACCACGTGGTCTTCACCCGTGAGGGCACGACCGGACGGCTCTACCTGAACGGCGTGGAGATCGCGAGCAAGAACAACTTCACGCTCACCATGGCCGACGTCGGCGCGACCACGAACAACTGGCTGGGCCGCAACGGCTACCCCGACCCGTCGTACGACGGGCTGATGGACGAGGTCCGCCTCTACAAGACGGCGCTGTCGGCCGACGCCGTCGACGCGTTGTACGACGAGGGCTCGTCCCTACGCACCACCACGACCGTGGCAGTCTCCCCGGCCTCGCCGTCGCCGTTCGCCGAGCCGCTGAGCGTCTCGACCACGGTGGAGGGCTCCAACAGTGCGCCTGCCCAGGGCGAGGTCGAGCTGTGGGTCGACGGTGCCCGGGTCGGGACGGCGGTGAGCCTCGTCAGCGGGGCGGCCACCTTCCCCGAGGTCACGATCAACCGTGGCGACCACGACATCGAGGTCCGCTATCTGGCGGCCGAGGGCTGGCGCAACTCGACGAAGTCGGTGACCCACACCGTCCAGCGCCCGCCGGTGGCGGAGGGCACGCCGGTCCACTACGCCTTCGACGAGGGCAGTGGCGGCAGCTCTGCCAACTCGGGCACGGACGCCTCCATCGGGTCCGCGACGCTCAACCCGGCCTGGTGGGGTGCGAACGGGAAGTTCGGAGCCGGGGTGAACCTGCCGGGCGGTGGATCCGGGACGGGCAACCACGTCGTCCTGCCGAACAACATCGAGCAGGACCTGGAGGACGAGTTCTCGGTGTCGATCTGGGCGAACCCGCGGGCGCTGCCCAACTGGGTCCCGCTGCTCCAGATCGGCAGCAGCACGGACACGTTCTTCCTGCTGCAGTCGTCCACCCAGGCCGCTGGCGCCACCGGGTTCGCTGCCACGTTCAAGGCTCCCGGCAACGCCAACCAGGAGCGACTGACGCTGGGTGCGGGCAACGACCTGCCGCTCAACGCCTGGACGCACGTGGTGTTCACGATGAGTGGTGGCACCGGCCGGATCTACTTCGACGGTGAGCTGGTCGGCACCCGGGACAACTTCACCCTGGGCATCGACGACATCGGGGTCGGTGGCAACACCACCGCCAACATGATCGGTGGCACCAGCTGGCCCGACCCCAGGTTCAACGGCTGGATCGACGACTTCCGGATGTACGGCCACGAGCTGTCCGCGGAAGAGGTCGGCGAGCTGTTCGAGGGCCCACCCCCGAGCAGCGTCCCGGTCGCGCTCGGCAACCGCTACAACGCCGAGCAGGACACGGCCCTCGAGGTCGCGGCACCCGGTGTGCTCGGCAACGACACCGATGCCGACACCGACGCCGAGGACCTGACCGCGGTCGGTGCCACGCAGCCCGACAACGGCGACGTCGCCCTCGACGCCGACGGCTCGTTCACCTACACCCCCGACGCCGGGTTCACCGGCGTGGACACCTTCACCTACCGCGCCAGCGACGGGGAGAACGAGTCCGCGCCGGCCACGGTGACGGTGGTGGTCGCGCCGCCGCCGGCGGCCGACGTCCCGCCGATCCACTACACCCTCGACGAGGGCGCGGGGAGCGCAGCCGGCAACACCGGCTACGACACCTCGTTCGGCGACGGCGAGCTGCTCGGCTCCACGGTGTGGTCCGACGACGCCAAGTTCGGGAAGGCGGTCAACCTCCCCGGCGGCGCGTCCACGACCAACAACCACATCAAGCTGCCCGACAACCTCGACCGGGACCTGGAAGATGAGTTCTCGGTGTCGATCTGGGCGAACCCGCGGGCGCTGCCCAACTACGTCCCGCTGCTCCAGATCGGCAGCAGCACGGACAGCTTCTTCCTGCTGCAGTCCTCGACCCAGGCAGGTCCGGGCAACTCCGCCTCCGGCTTCGCCGCCACCTTCAAGGAGGCCGGCAACGCCAACCAGGAGCGGCTGATGCTGGGTGCGGGCAACGACCTGCCGCTCAACAGCTGGACGCACGTGGTGTTCACGATGAGTGGCACCACTGGCCGGATCTACTTCGACGGCGAGCTGATGGCCACGAGGGAGAACTTCACGCTGGGCATCGACGACATCGGGGTCGGCGGCAACACCACGGCCAACATGATCGGCGGCACCAGCTGGCCCGACCAGCGGTTCAACGGCTTGGTCGACGACTTCCGGATGTACGGCCACGAGCTGTCCGCCGACGAGGTCACCGACCTGTTCGAGAACTTCCCGAACACGGCACCGACCGGCGCGGCGGACGCTTACACCACCAGCGAGGGCGATCCCCTCACGGTGGCGGCCCCCGGCGTACTTGCCAACGACACCGACGCCGACGAGGACACCCTCACGGCGACGGGCATCACCCAGCCCGGGCACGGCACGGCCACCCTCGCTGACAACGGGTCGTTCACCTACGTCCCCGCCAGCGGCTTCCACGGCACGGACACGTTCACGTACCTGGCCGACGACGGGACCGACAGCTCCGACCCGGTGACGGTGACGATCACGGTGCGGGAGGACGACACGCCGGCTCCGCCGACGGTCGTGGACACCAGCCTCACCGGCACGGCCGGCGCCTTCACCTACGGCCGGTCGGGCAGCCTCACCGCCACGATCAGCCCGGCGACGGCGACCGGACGGGTCGAGGTGCTCTACGGCTCGACCGTCATCGCGACCGGCACCCTGTCCGGCGGCAAGGCGACGGCGGCACTGCCGGCGAAGTCGCTGCCGCCGGGGACCCCGACCCTGACCGTGCGCTACGTGGGTGACCCGACCCACCGAGCGTCCACGGCGACGGTGCGGGTGGTCGTCAAGGAGGTGACGCCGACGATCCGGGTCCAGGCACCCAAGAAGATCAAGGCCGGCGCCCGGGCCAACGTGAAGATCCGCGTTGCGGCCCCCGCAGGGGTGCCGGTGACCGGCAAGGTCGCCGTGGCGATCAAGGGCGGCAAGACGATCGTCGGCACCGTCAAGAAGGGTGCGGTCGTCGTCCGGTTGCCTGCCGCCCGCAAGGCGGGCAAGTTGAACCTGAAGGTGACCTACCTCGGGAGCGACCTGGCCGCGAAGGTGGTGAAGAGCGCCACCATCACGGTGGTGCGCAAGCGCTAGCAGCAACGACGAAGCGGGCCTGGAGGATCAACCTCCAGGCCCGCTTCGGCGTACCAGTTGCTACCCGAGGGTCAGGATCCGTCGGCGAGCGCCGCCACGACCCCGGCCCGGCTGGCGTCCTCGCTCGCCAGGACGCCGCCGTTCGCGACGATGTCGGGGGTGATCTCGCTGAAGACCATCCGGACGTCCTGGCGGCGGGCGCCGAGGATCTCGACCGCGTTGTCGGCGACGGCCGCGGCGAAAGCACGGCGCTGCTCCACGGTGCGGCCCTGCAGCAGTTCGACGGTGATGTTGGGCATGGGGGTCCCTTCGTACGTGGCCGCGCACGATCTGTCCACATGAGCGACCAGGATTCGGTTATGTGAACTGCAGCCTACGCTTCTGACGCTTTCGGGATCAATGGTTCACATCCTTGACAGAAATTCGGCGGGCTGGTTCAGTGACGGGCGTCACTTCGGTGACCGGAGCAGCTCCCGACTAGCACCAGGACGTGACCGTGGACCGCGAAGTGACCACCGTCCGGCGACGCCGTACCGCGGCCCGGTTGGCGGCAGCAGCACTGCTTCCTCTCGCGGTGGTCGGCCTGGCCGTGCCCGCGAGCGCGCACGTCTCGATCACGCCGTCCTCCACGGTCGCGGGCGCCTCCGCGGTCCTCGACGTGAGCATCCCCCACGGGTGCGACGGCTCGCCGACCACCGAGGTCACGATCCGGATCCCCGAGGAGATCAACGCGGTCAGCCCGACCCGGAACGCCTTGTGGGAGCTCGAGAAGGAGACGGTGCAGCTCGACCCGCCCGTGGCCGACAGCCACGGCAACCAGGCCACCGAGCGGGTCGCGTCCGTCACCTATCGCACCGACACGCCCCTGCCCGACGGGCACCGCGACGTGTTCGAGCTGGCGCTGCAGATCCCCGACACGGCGGGCGCCACCTTGGTGTTCCCGACCATCCAGACGTGCGAGCACGGTGAGGCCGCCTGGATCGAGGTCCCGGAGGACGGGCAGGACCCCGACGAGCTCGAGCTGCCCGCGCCGGCCTTCGTGGTGACGGCAGGGTCGGAGTCCCACCAGGCGTCCGCCACCACGATCCTGGCCGCGGGGCCGACCGCCGGCTCGCAGGAGGGCTCGTCGGCGGAGGTCCCGGTGATCGCGTACGCCGCCTTCGGGCTGAGCGTCCTTGCCGTCATGCTCGGCGTCGCCTGCCTGGCCCGGCTGCGCCGCCAGACGTGATCAGCCGCTGCTCGCGACGAGTGGCGGCACTGATCGTCGTCCTCGCCGCCATGACCGCCGTCGTGCTCGGCGGTGCCGGGCCGGCCAGCGCCCACGCCACCCTGGTCGCCACCGACCCCGCTGAAGGTGCGGTGCTCGCGGAGGCGCCGGAGCAGGTGACGTTCACATTCAACGAGGCCGTGATCGGGGTGCCCACCGGCATCCGGGTCTACGACGCCCGCGGCGGCGAGGTCGCCTCGTCCGCGAGCGTCAGTGGCTCGCAGCTGCACGTCGACCTGGACGAGGAGGTGGGCGACGGCACCCTGGTGGTCGTCTGGCGCCTGGTCTCCGAGGACGGCCACCCCATCGGTGGGTCACTGACCTTCTCCGTCGGCGCCCCGAGCGCCACGGTCGAGAAGCCGCCGGTCGGCGACGTCGACCCGGACGCGCCGTGGACGCTGAGCCTGGCCCGGTGGGCCGGCTACGTCGGTCTGCTCGCGGGTGCCGGTCTCGTCTGGTTCGCCGTGGTTCTCCTCCCCGCCAGCGATCTCGCACGGTCGGGCCGCCGGCGGGTCGTGGGCGCCGCCCGGGCTGCGGCTGTCTGCGCCGGGTTCGCCTGGCTGCTCGCGCTGCCGCTCACTGCGATGTACCAGCTCGGCGGTGGCGCCGACGCCCTGGTCAAGGGCTCGACGTGGTCCGCGCTGCCGTCGGTGCAGTACGCCGTGACCGCGCTGGTCGTCCTCGGCGTCGTCGGTGCCGTCGTGCTGCTCGGCGACGGCCTCCCCGCCCGCT
Source organism: Nocardioides endophyticus (assembly GCF_039543845.1). Lineage (NCBI taxonomy): Bacteria > Bacillati > Actinomycetota > Actinomycetes > Propionibacteriales > Nocardioidaceae > Nocardioides > Nocardioides endophyticus. The sequence continues at coordinate 88,330 of NZ_BAABKN010000022.1, forward strand.
CACGTCGGATCGCGGCTGCGGTCGCGGGTGTCGTCGCGGTCGTCGCGCCGGCACTCACGGGGCACACGCGGGCCGCCAGTCCTGAGGTGCTGGTGGTGGGCGCCGACATGCTGCACCTGCTCGCCGGCGCCGTCTGGTTCGGCGGACTGATCGGGCTGGCGCTCACCCTGCCCGGGCTCGCCGACAAGGGGGAGCTGGGGGGCGAGGTGCTGGCCCGGTTCTCCGGCCTCGGTGCCGGCGTCCTGGTCGCCCTGGTGGCTACCGGCACGCTGCTCGCCTGGCGGATCGTCGAGTCCTGGGGTGCTCTGATGGACACCGGCTACGGCCAGCTGCTGCTCGTCAAGATCGCGATCGCCCTGGTCGTCGTCGGCATCGCCACCTGGAACCGCTTCCGGCTGCTTCCGCTCCTGCGGCAGGCCGACCGCCGCCGGGACCGTCGTACGGCGGTGCAGCGCGTCGTCCGAGCGACCGTGGCCGAGGCGGCCGTGCTGGTGGCGGTCCTGCTGGTCACCGGCGTGCTCGTCGATAAGAGCCCCGGTCCCGATCGCTCCGTGGCCGCTGCGGCTGCTGGGCCCGCCGTCAGCACGGGCACGCTCGGGGACGTCGCCGTACGGGCCACGATGGCTCCCGCGGCCACCGGACCGAGCACCGTCACCATCGCGATGGCGGACTCCGCCGGCGACCCCTTCGAAGGGTTCGAGGCTCCGCGCGCCCGGCTGTCCTCCGACGAGGTCGACCTGGGCGACGTGCCGGTCCAGTCCGTGGCCCCCGGCACCTACTCCGCCCAGGTGGTGCTGCCGTCGGCCGGCACCTGGCGGCTGCAGGTCTCTCTCCGGACCACGGAGTTCGAGAACCCCGTCACCACCCTCGAGTTCACCGTCGGAGGATCCTGATGTCTCGTCCCCGTCACCTCCGGCCGTACGTCGTCGCCGTGCTCCTGGTCGTCGTCGGTGCCCTCGTCCTCGGCGTCACCCGGATGCCCGAGCGGGCGGCCGCGGCGCCGGCTCCGGACTCCCTCCTGACCGCGGCAGGTGGCCAGACCTGGCTCGTCGACGCCATCGACGACTTCCGCGGCAACAGGTGGGAGTCGGTCGACACCAAGTCGTCCCAGGTCACCATCCAGACCGGGGACTCCGTCGAGTGGCGGTTCGACTTCGCCGCGCAGGAGCACGACCTGACGTCGCAGGACACCGGAACCGCCTGGGAGCCCCCGATCGCGGAGTACCGCGTGCCCGGCGACGAGCCGGTCCGCTACACGTTCGACAAGCCGGGCACCTACGACTACATCTGCTCGATCCACGGCACGCTGATGCGCGGCACCGTCGTCGTGGAGGAGGCGGGCAACCAGGACCCGATCGCGTCCCCGGTCGTCGACCCGACGAGCGGCGCCGCACCGCTGATGACCCACTTCACCGCCAACGCCACCGACCCGGACGGCGACCCGCTGACCTACCGGTGGCACTTCGGCAACGGTGAGCAGGCGACCACGGCGCACGCGATGCACAGCTACACCGTGCCGGGGACGTACACCGCGACCCTCGAGGTGTCCGACGGCCACGGTGGGCTGCTGCAGGACGAGTTCGCGATCGCCGTCAGTGGCGGCGCCGCACCTGTGGTGACCGCCGCTGCCGATCCGGTCGCCGGCCTCGCGCCGCTGACCGTCGTCTTCAGCAGTGCGGCGAGCGACGCGCAGGGTGGAGAGCTCGACTACCACTGGGACTTCGGTGTCACCGCCACCAGCGACGACGCCGCTGACACCGCTGATGCCGAGTACACCTACGTCGCGGACGGCACCTACACGGCGACGCTGACCGTGACCGACGGCGACGGCAATGCCGGCACCGACGCCGTCGAGATCGTCGTCGGCGACGGCGCGGCCCTCCCGGAGGTCGCGGCGACGGCGACCCCCGCGACCGGGGTCGCGCCGCTGGGCGTCGCGTTCTCCACCGCCGTCGCGACGACCGGTGACTTCGCGCCGTTCGCCGACGGCAGTACGACGTACCCGGACCTCGACGGCACCGCGCGGCTCGTGCGCGGGCGCGGGGAGACCGCGGCTCGCATCGACGTGACCGGGCTCAAGTCCGGCGGCGCCCACCTCGTCCACGTGCACGAGCAGGCCTGCTCCCTGGGCAACGGCGGCGCGCACTTCCGCTTCGACGAGGGACTGCCGTTCGCCGAGGGCAACGAGATCTGGCTGCCGTTCACCTCGGACGCCTCGGGACGCAGCGGCGTGGTCGAGAAGGTCCGGCCGATGCGGGCCGGCGCGAAGGCGGTCTCGATCGTCATCCACGACCCGGACAACCCGGCCAAGCGGATCGGCTGCGCCGACCTCGGGCCCGGCGTCGCCGACCTGACCTACCGGTGGGACTTCGGCGACGGGACGAGCGGTGTGGGGAGCGATCCCGACCACGTGTACGCCGCGGCGGGCACCTACACCGCGACCGTCACCGTCGGTGGGCCTCATGCAGGACACGGTGCAGGCCACAGCGTCAGTCGGTCCGTGACGGTCGTCGTCTCCGGCGGCCCGGCCGCCGACACCACCGCGCCGGAGACCAGCGTCGTCAGCGGACCGAGCGGCACGGTCCGGTCCGCCGCCGCTGCCTTCCGCTTCGCCAGCAGCGAGGCCGGCAGCACCTTCGAGTGCCGGCTCGACGGCAGAGCCTGGGACCGTTGCTCGTCCGGGCCCACCTTCCGCAACCTGCGCGACGGCGGCCACGACCTGCAGGTGCGCGCCGTCGACGGCGCCGGGAACGCCGACCCCACGCCTGCGGTCCGCCGCTGGACCGCCGACATCGACGGCCCCGTCATCCGCGGCGCTCGTCCCTCGGGAAGCCTGCGCGACCGCACGCCGACGGTCCGGGCGACGGTCCGAGACCGCTACTCGCCGGTGCGCCGCGGCGGACTGCTGCTACGCGTCGACGGACGGGTCGTGGACGGTGTCCGGTACGACGCGACACGCAGCCTCGTGACCTGGACACCGCGGCGCGCGCTGGGCCCGGGTCGGCACGTCGTACGGCTGGTGGCGGCGGACGCTCTCGGAAACCGCTCGGTGACGACCTGGCGCTTCCGGATCCGTCGCTGAGCACGCGGCCGCCGTTGGCGGGGTCGGACACACTGGCTGCGTGTCCGCCGCCCGCCTGATCACGACGTACGCCCCGGAGCGACCGGAGGCGGCCGTGCTGGTGCTGCACGGGGGAGCGTCCCGTCCGGGACGATCGGCGGTGAGTCCGGCGCAGCTGTCGGTCCGGCGGATGGTGCCGATCGCGCGGCGGATCGCCCGGTCCGGGCGTGGTCGGGTGGCCGTGCTGCGGCTGCTCAACACGCATCGTGGGTGGGACATCACGCACACACCGATCGACGACGTCGTCTGGGCTCTCGCGCAGGTGCGGGAGCGGTACGGCGCGGTGCCGGTCGGCCTCGTCGGACACTCGCTCGGCGGCCGCGCGGCGCTGCTCGCTGGCCCGCTGCCCGGTGTGCGCAGCGTCGTCGCGCTCAACCCCTGGGTCTATCCGACCGACCGCGCCGACCTCGCCGGGCGGTCGGTGCTCGTCGTGCAGGGCACCGCCGACAGGGTCGCCGACCCGGAGCGTGCGCGCGTCGTGGCCTCGGCGATCGCCGAGACCACCGACGTCACCTTCGTCCCGGTCGAGGGCGGCAAGCACGCCATGCTCCGCCACGGCTCCACCTTCGAACGCGCAGCGGCGGACTTCGTGCTCTCGTCGTTGCTGGGTGCGCGGCGTCCCGGTGGTCGTGTCGGTGGTTGAGGTGTGAGGGCCGCCAGGCCCGCGCCTCGAAACCACCACGCGGCAGGCAGGGCGGTGAGTGTCGCGATGTGCTGGCTCGTCGTCCTTCCGTACGGCGCCATGGTGCGGCTTCCGACGGTGGGGTCGAGGGTCCGCTTCGCTGCTTCGCGCCCTTGACCCCACCGTCTCCAGCCGAGAAGAGCGCGCCTATCGGAAGGACGCCGACCCTCGAAACCACCCCCACGGACGTCGCATTCTGGTTGTTCACACGTTCGTACGGAAAAGCCGAACGATCGTGCGGAAGATAGATCATAAAGTTCCCAATACCCTGTGAAAACAAGGGTTCTGAGCCTCTGACTGTCGGTGGTCCCTGGTTGGGTTGAACCATGACAGCGATGACCACACCCCGCCACCAGGTGGCCTCGGCGACCGCGCACCTGCGCGGTATCGT